>NZ_JADGLG010000025.1:0-36305 GCF_015235335.1 Neisseria sp. 19428wB4_WF04 | reverse complement strand
GGATCTCCCCGCTTCTCTTTCTCCCCATACGGCAGCAGCTGCCGTATGGGTTTTGTTTATCCGCAGAGTCTGCCGCGGGCAGTGCGCCGGCGCAGCAGGTACAGGACCGCCAAACGGTGCAGGCATAAACAGGCAGCGGCAGCCTGGCAGAGTGAAACGGCCAGATACCGGGGCGAATCCCAGGCAATGCCGCCGCCCTCTGCCGGCCTGCTTAACGAAACAGACCATAACCAAAGAGAGGGGATGCCGAAAGCCAGTACGGCAGTCAAGCCCAGTGCGCGAAAAACGCCGACAGGGAAGTTTCTACAACGCTAAAACATTTTTCAGAGGTCTGAACGTCTTCGGTGGCTTTGGCAAAAACCTATCGGGCTACATCATACCGTAATTCGGGCCGCTGCCGCCCTCGGGGCAAACCCAGCGGATATTTTGGGTTGGATCTTTGATGTCGCAGGTTTTGCAGTGAACGCAGTTTTGCGCATTAATCTGCAGCCGCGGCCTGCCGTTTTCTTCCACGATTTCATACACGCCGGCCGGGCAGTAGCGTGTTTCGGGGGCGGCGTATTCCTTGAGGTTTACGTCAACCATGGTCTGCGGATTTTTCAGCTTCAGATGCGTAGGCTGGTTTTCTTCGTGGCTGAGGTTGGCGAGAAACACGCTGCTCATACGGTCGAAAGTGAGTTTGCCGTCGGGTTTGGGGTAGTCGATGGGGCGGGCTGCGGCGGCTTTTTTCAGGGTACGGTGGTCGGAGGCGTGATGCTTGATGGTCCACGGCATTCTGCCTTTGAACAGATATTGTTCCAACCCGGTGTAGGCCATGGCGGGAAACAGCCCCCATTTGAAAGCGGGGCGGATGTTGCGGGCGGCGCGAAGCTCGCGATAGGCCCAGCTTCGTTTGAACAAATCTTCGTAGGCATAGGCAGTTTTGCCGACGGTTGCCGCTTCGGCGGCTTCGGCGCTTTCCAACACGGAAAATACGGCCTCGGCCGCCAGTATGGCCGATTTCATGGCGGTGTGTATGCCTTTGATGCGGGGTACGTTTAAAAAGCCTGCCGCATCACCCACCAGCACGCCGCCGCCAAAAGCAAGTTTGGGCAGGCTTTGCAGGCCGCCTTCAGTAAGCGCGCGTGCGCCGTAGGCGATGCGCCGCCCGCCGGTAAAGGTTTTGCGGATTTCGGGGTGGGTTTTGAAACGCTGAAATTCTTCAAACGGCGAAAGATAGGGATTTTGATAGTCCAAACCCACCACAAAACCTACCGCCACACGGTTGTTGTCAAGATGATAGATAAACGAGCCGCCGTAGGTTCGGGTATCGAGCGGCCAGCCGGTGCTGTGCACCACCAGCCCGGGGCGGCATTGGGCGGCAGGCACTTCCCAGATTTCTTTGATGCCGATGCCGTAGGTTTGCGGCTGGCTGTCGCGCTCGAGCGCGTATTTTTCAATCACTTGGCGGCTGAGCGAGCCGTGGCTGCCTTCGGCAAAAATGGTTTGCTGCGCCCGCAACTCCATGCCGGGCTGAAACATTTCGGTGGCTTCGCCGTTTTTGCCCACGCCCATATTGCCGGTGGCAATGCCTTTCACCGAACCATCGGAATGGTAAAGCACTTCGGCGGCGGCAAAGCCGGGGTAGATTTCCACGCCGAGGCCTTCGGCTTGTCCGGCCAGCCAGCGGCATAATGCACCCAGGCTGACAATATAGTTGCCGTGATTGTTGAAATTGGGGGTAACGGGCAGCTTGAAGGCTTTGTTTCGGGTGAGAAACAGCACTTGGTCGGCGGTTACGTTCAGGGTGAGCGGCGCGCCTTGGGCTTTCCAGTCGGGCAGCAGCTCATCGAGCACGGCGGGGTCGAAAACCGCGCCCGATAAAATATGCGCCCCCACTTCGGAGCCTTTTTCCACCACGCAAACGCTGATTTCGCGGCCGGCCTGCGCGGCAAGCTGCTTGAGCCTGATGGCGGCCGACAAGCCCGCCGGGCCCGCGCCAACGATTACTGCATCATACTGCATACTGTCGCGTTCTATGGTTTCGGTCATATTGTGCTCCTGTTGTGCGGCCGCGCCTTGTCCGCTTCTGTGCCGCCGTGCGCCGCCCCGGGCAGTATGAAAACAGGCGGCCGGGAGATTTCAAACGGCCTGATGGGGTATGGAAAATGGCGGATTATACCGCATCACAAGGCAGAACAGCCACCTACTCGCAAAGGAGTGGCAGGCTTTTGCGCCGCGTCAAACCCGTGCCGGGCAAAACTTGGAAACCGAAGCCGTCTGAAAATTATCATGACGCCGTCCCGCCTATTTTCAGACGGCCTGAAGTTTGATTTTCAAACGCGGTCGAAATTTCAGAACAAGCCGAACGGCCGGGCCGTCTGACAATTATCTTGAATCCGTTTTGCAGGGTCTTCAGACGGCCTTTGTTTTCAGCACGGCGGTGTTGGTTTGAAAGATACGCGGCGGGGTGGGGAGCAGGGCCGTCTGAAAACAGCGGCTGCCCTTTGCCCACCCGCCTGCCGTTTCGGGTTCAGATTGCGGTTTTGCCAAAGCCGGCGGGGAGTATGCAGGGGCGGTTCGTTAAGGCCGTCTGAAAGCATCTTGCAGTTTTTCAGACGGCCTCGGGTTTATTTCCAATCGCAGCGGGCTTTCAAAATAAGGCCGAACGGCCAAGCCGTCTGACAATTATCTTGAAACCGTTTTGCAGGGCTTTCAGACGGCCTTTGTTTTCAGCACGGCGGTGTTGGTTTGAAAGATACGCGGCGGGGTGGGGAACAAGGCCGTCTGAAATTATCGCGGAACTACCCCCTGTTAAGGTTTTCAGACGGCCTGATGCACTGTGGTTTGGTGCGTTTTCGGGTAACAGCTATTCGGGCGGGTGGCGGACAATCTGCGCGCCGGTGGCGGCCAACTGTTTCAGCGCATCAGCCCAGGCCGCGTCTATCAGGGCGCAGGCGTTGCCGGCGGCTTTGATGCCGAATTCGATATGCGGCGGGACGGTATTGCCGTTGCTGCTGCAGCCGCCCAGGTTGGGCAGGCTGAAAGTGTGTATGCCGGGGTATTCGGTTTCGAGATAATCCATCAGCGGGGCAATGCGCGATTCGGGCATATGGGGCAGCCACACCGAACGCTGCCCGCTGCGCACGGAGTGGAAGCGGTCGGCATAATAGGTGTGCAGCACCCATTCTGCCATCGGGTGCGCCATCACGGGAAAGCCGGGCATAAAGTAATGGCTGCGTATCGAAAACCCGGCAACCGAATTGTAGCTGTTGGGTATCAGGACGGAGCCTGCAGGGAAGTCGGCCATCTGAAGCCGCCTTTGGTGTTCAGGCGAACCGGGGCTGCTGCCTTGCCCGGCCGACAGGCTGTTTATCAGCGCCGCTGCCTCCGGGTGGCGGACCAGCGGCACATCCAAGGCATCGGCAGCGGCCTGCCGGGTGTGGTCGTCCGGGGTGGCACCGATGCCGCCGGTGATAAAGGCAGGTAGGCCGTCTGAAAAACTGCGGCGCAACTGTTTGGCCAACAGCGCCCTGTTATCGGGCAGATATTGCACCTGCCCCAAACGCAGGCCGCGTGATTCCAGCAGCTGCTTGAAAAAGGCGAAGTGTTTGTCGCGGCGGCTGCCGTGCAGAATCTCATCGCCGATAATCATTAAATTGAAATCAATCATGGCACGCAATTTCCATCGATAAAGCATGAATTATTGGATAGGCCGTCTGAAACCGCCCCGGGCTGGACGAACAGGCAGATTCATACAATAATAAACCGTTTTCGAGCCGTCTGAAACGGCATTTCCATATTCGACAGGATTTCCCATGAGCCAGCATAACCATACTATTTTGCAAAGCCTGCCCGCAGGCCAAAAAGTCGGCATTGCCTTTTCGGGCGGCCTCGATACTTCCGCCGCGCTGCTGTGGATGAAGCTCAAAGGCGCGCTGCCCTATGCCTACACCGCCAATCTCGGCCAACCCGATGAGAGCGACTACAACGCCATCCCGAAAAAAGCCGAAGAATACGGTGCCGAAAAAGCCCGCCTGATCGACTGCCGCAGCCAGCTTGCCCATGAAGGCATCGCCGCGATTCAGTGCGGTGCCTTCCACATTTCCACAGGCGGCACCACCTATTTCAACACCACGCCGCTTGGCCGCGCCGTAACCGGCACCATGCTGGTAGCCGCCATGAAAGAAGACGATGTACATATCTGGGGCGACGGCTCCACCTATAAAGGCAACGATATCGAACGCTTCTACCGCTACGGCCTGCTCACCAACCCCAACCTGCGCATCTACAAACCCTGGCTCGACCAAACCTTTATCGATGAGCTGGGCGGCCGCCAAGAAATGAGCGAATTCTTAACCGCCCACGGCTTCGATTATAAAATGTCGGTAGAAAAAGCCTATTCCACCGATTCGAATATGCTTGGCGCCACCCACGAAGCGAAAGATTTGGAATTTTTAAACAGCAGCATCAAAATCGTCAAACCGATTATGGGCACGGCCTTTTGGGATGAAAATGTGACGGTAGCGCCCGAAGAAGTGCGCATACGCTTTGAAGAAGGCATGCCGGTGGCTTTAAACGGCCAAGAATTTGCCGACCCCGTTGCCCTCTTTCTCGAAGCCAACCGCATCGGCGGCCGCCACGGCCTGGGCATGAGCGACCAAATAGAAAACCGCATCATTGAAGCCAAATCGCGCGGCATCTACGAAGCCCCCGGCATGGCATTGCTGCACACCGCCTACGAACGGCTGCTTACCGGCATCCACAACGAAGACACCATCGAACAATACCGCATCAACGGCCTGCGCCTCGGCCGCCTGCTCTACCAAGGCCGCTGGTTCGACAGCCAGGCACTGATGCTTAGAGAAACCGCGCAACGCTGGGTGGCCAAAGCCATCACCGGCGAAGTCACGCTCGAACTGCGCCGCGGCAACGACTATTCGATTCTCGACACCGAATCGCCCAATCTCACCTACGCCCCTGAACGCCTGAGCATGGAAAAAGTGGAAAACGCCGCCTTCACCCCGCTTGACCGCATCGGCCAACTGACCATGCGCAATCTCGACATCACCGACACCCGCGCCAAACTCAGCCTCTATTCGCAAACCGGCCTGCTCCCGTCGGGAAAAGGATTAGTGCTGCCACAATTGGACAATCACAAAAAATAAGGTTTATCGGATAGCAGTGGCCGTCTGAAAACCGTCTGCCAAACTTTCAGATGGTCTGATATATCCCCCCTCCAAAAAAAAGGATCCATTTTGACATTCTCTCTTGACAAGGTGGAAGGGCGCAAAGGTCATCAGCCTGCCGCACCGTCACGCCCGAACCCGAACGCTGTTTCACACCCTACACCGTCTGCGTATTCTGTGAATCCAATGATGATTACGCTTGTCTGCAAACCGTTAATCCTCCTGCCCGAGCCCCTGACTTGACGGACAAAACCTTATCCGAAGCGGAGCATCCGGCCGTTTGGTCACTCGCGAAATGATGGGTATGGAACCTGTCAAACGCCGGGCCGGCATCAGGCAAAGAAGGCGGGCGTGAACTCCTGGCGAGTCCGTTTCAGACGACCACAACCACGTTTTCCAGCCGGAAATCGCCGCCATGCCGTTTCAGATTGCCGCCCATCCCGCCTTTTGCCGGATTCACCGCCCGTCAATATGCCGGCGTCCGATGCCTCCCCGCTTTGCCGGCGGGGACGGCCGAAAAAACGCCCGCTTTTTATCAACCGCCTTCCCGGGCCGGCCATCGGTCAGCAGGCGCTTGCAGACGGCCGAATCGCAAACTGGCCCTGCATGACTTTCTGCCCTGCGCCCCGCGCCGACTGCCCAAACGGAGCGCAAAGGTTGTCTGAAACCGAGCAAGGACAGCCTCCATCGGGAGGAAAATGCCCGGAAAAAAACGGCACGCCGCCATCACGGCCTTGACGGGGTTGTTCCGTCTTCGGGCCGGTCGCAAACCTGACGAAGGGGGCAATAGTGCATCATCCACAAATCATTGTTTTCCATCATTTTTATTCCCGATGCGACAGGCTTCGCCACCCGCATCCCCATCACGGCGGGCAAACGGTTTTCGGGTGGGCGCGGCAAAGTATGCCGCCGCATCGGCCGCTGTTTCCGCCTTGCATTTCCGATGCCGGCTGCGCCGCCTGCGGGGCAGGGCCGCAAGCCCCACGCCCGGTTTATACCTGCATGGCTTGCCGGCAGCCGCCTGAAAATGCACCGTTTTCAAACGGTATCGGCAGCGGTTGTCCAACCTGAGAGACCCGCTGCCCGTTTCAACCGGCCGGCAACAGTGCCGCAGGCCGAAACCTGTAGGCGCACCGCCGCCTGCATTTCGTGCAGCCACGGCGGCCGCACCTGCTGTGCCGTGCCGCTCAAAAAAAACGGCACGGAAATGTGCAGGGCTGCGTTGAAAAAGCCTGCCGTTCAACAGCATAAAGACAACCGATACGGGTCGTCTGAAAGCGCGCAAGGGAGTGTCTCGCCTCCATCAGGCGGAGCAATGCCGGTAAGAGGGAAACTGCCCGGCCTGAATGTATGGCGGATACGTTGAAGCCGGGGAACCGTTCGGGCTTTAAGCAGAAAGGCCGTCTGAAACGTTTCAGACGGCCTTGGTTTGTTTCAGTCAAAGGCGGATCGGGTTAAACCACGCCTTGCGCCAGCATGGCTTCGGCCACTTTTTTGAAGCCTGCGATATTGGCTCCGTTTACATAGTTCACATAGCTGCCTTCGCTGCCGTTGGCCACGCAGTTTTCGTGGATGTTTTCCATAATGCCGAACAGGCGGCGGTCTACTTCTTCGCGCGTCCAAGAAAGGCGGATGTGGTTTTGGCTCATCTCCAGTCCCGAAGTGGCTACGCCGCCTGCGTTGGAGGCTTTGCCCGGCGCATACAGGATTTTGGCTTTGACAAACGCTTCGACCGCGCCCAGTGTAGAGGGCATATTGGCACCTTCGGCCACGCAGAAACAGCCGTTGGCCAGCAGGGTTTGGGCATCGCTTTCGTCAAGCTCGTTTTGGGTGGCGCAGGGCAGGGCCACATCGCAGGGAACGCCCCACGGTTTTTGACCGGCAAAGTATTCCAGCCCCTGCTCTTTGGCGTAAACCGACAAACGCTCGCGGCGTACTTCTTTCAGCTCGATTAGTGCTGCCAGTTGCGTTTCGGTCATACCGTTGTCGGCGAATTTCACAAAGCCGTTGGAATCGGAAACGGCCAGCACTTTGGCACCGAGCTGAATCGCTTTTTCGGCGGCATATTGCGCCACATTGCCTGAGCCGGAAATCAAAACTTTCTTGGCCGCCATGCTGTTGCCTTTGGTTTTGAGCATATTGTCGGCAAAATAAACTGTGCCGTAGCCGGTGGCTTCTGGGCGGATCAGGCTGCCGCCGTATGCCAGGCCCTTGCCGGTGAGCACAGAAGTGAATTCGTTGCGCAGTTTTTTGTATTGGCCGAATAAAAAGCCGATTTCGCGGCCGCCCACGCCGATGTCGCCGGCGGGCACATCGGTGTCGGCACCGATATGGCGGTAGAGTTCGCTCATAAAGGCTTGGCAGAAGCGCATTACTTCGCCGTCGCTCTTGCCTTTGGGGTCGAAGTCGGAACCGCCTTTGCCGCCGCCCATCGGCAGCGTGGTCAGCGCGTTTTTAAACACTTGCTCGAATGCCAGAAATTTCAGCACGCCCAAATCCACGGTGGGGTGGAAGCGCAGGCCGCCCTTGTAGGGGCCGATGGCCGAGTTCATCTGTACGCGGTAGCCGCGGTTTACCTGCACCCGGCCGTTATCGTCCACCCACGATACGCGGAACATAATCACGCGCTCCGGCTCAACGATGCGCTCGAGCAGGCCGTGTCGGGTATATTGCGGGTTTTTCGCCAAGAAAGGGGCGAGGCTGCCGAATACTTCTTCAACGGCTTGGTGGAAAACGGGTTGGTTGGGATCGCGCTGTTTGATTTGCTCAAACAAACTGTTCAGATTTACAGACATAGGTCTCTCCGATTCAGATGGGTTGAAATGACAGAAAAAGAAATTCAAATAAGGCTATAAGGTTAATTGTGGAATGGGTTTGTGTTCATTCCATTGTTCGAAATATAAACGCCTTTTGCGCCATTTGCCAAGCGGAAATTAAGGAAAATTGTTAGCGATTTTCAGACGGCCTAAAATGATTTTGGGTTTTATATGTTTTAATTTTATATATTTTTAAAATATAAATTTTTTATTTTTTATTAAATGAAATATAATTTCAATTATTGATTGGCGAAAAAATAAAAAACAGCCGAAATTTTATTTTTCAGGTTTGATTTGCCGCAGAATTTTGCGGCCGCCAATCATCGGGCAAAGTGTTATACAATCCGCTTGCGATGATGCCCCCGTAGCACTTTTGAAAAACTGCAAGGAAACTTATGAAAGCCTATTTAGACCTGATGCGCCATGTGTTCGAACAGGGCACCGACAAATCCGACCGCACCGGCACCGGCACCCGCTCGGTGTTCGGCTACCAGATGCGTTTCGATTTGAGCGGAGGCTTTCCGCTGCTTACTACCAAAAAGCTGCACTTGCGCTCGATTATCCACGAGCTGCTGTGGTTTTTAAAAGGCGACACCAATATCAAATATCTGAACGACCACAACGTTTCGATTTGGGACGAGTGGGCCGATGAAAACGGCGATTTGGGCCCGGTTTACGGTTACCAGTGGCGCAGCTGGCCGGCGTCCGACGGCCGCCATATCGACCAAATTACCAACCTGATTGACCAAATCAAAAAAAATCCCGATTCCCGCCGCCTGATTGTTTCGGCTTGGAACCCCGCGCTGGTGGACGAAATGGCTTTGCCGCCCTGCCACGCGCTGTTTCAGTTTTATGTTGCCGACGGCAAACTTTCATGCCAACTTTACCAGCGCAGCGCCGATATTTTTCTCGGCGTACCGTTCAATATCGCCAGCTACGCGCTGCTCACCCTGATGATGGCGCAGGTGTGCGGTTTGCAGCCCGGCGAATTTGTGCACACCTTCGGTGATGCCCATCTCTACAGCAACCACTTCGAGCAGGCCGAAGTGCAACTCAGCCGCGAACCGCGTGTGTTGCCGCAGATGAAGCTCAATCCCGAGGTAAAAAATTTGTTTGATTTTACATTTGAAGATTTCGAACTGACCGGCTACGATCCCCACCCGCACATCAAAGCTGCAGTGGCAGTATAAATTGCCGGATAAGGGTTTGCCGGTGCCGGCATAACGGTGCGGCATTTGCCGGCACACCAAAATCCATTTGCAGCGCGGTTTGTTATTAGGTTTGTTAAATTGAGGTTTTCAGACGGCCTGCAGTCTAGGCCGGGGTTGTGGCGGCAGCACACCATTTCAGCCCTGAAATTTTGATGTCCGCCATGCACGGGGCGGGCACCTGCCGTTTTTTATGAAAACTTCCAAAATCACAAGGCATCCTCAAAAAACAAGAGGGGCAGGTGGCACAGGTGTTTTTGCAGGTGTGCCAATAAATTCTGCAAAGGCAAATAAATTCTGCAAAGGCAAAAGGCCGTCTGAAAGCACGATGAAGGCAGTTAAGATGAGTAGATTGACCTTAGTTTCCCGCAACAAAATGTTTAACGGCAGCCATGAGCGTTACCGTCATTTTTCCGAACGCGGCCAATGTGAAATGACGTTTGCCGTTTATCTGCCGCCGCAGGTGCTGCAGGGTTACCGTGTGCCGGTTTTATATTGGCTCCCGGGCTTGGCCTGCGCCGGTGAAAACTTCCCTCTGTGGTCGGGGGCGGCGCGTTTCGCGGCTCAATGGGGAATCGCTTTAGTGATTCCCGATGCCCCGGTACGCGGTGCAGGCGCAGCAGACAGTGCCGGCTGCGGCTTGGGGCAGGGTGCAGGTTTTGATGCCGATGCCCTCTGTGGGCTGTGGGCGGCACATTATCAGATGTGCCGCTATATCGAAAACGAATTGCCGGCCTTAATCGAAGCGCATTTTCCCGCGAACGGCCAGCGCAGCATTGCTGGCCACGGCATAGGCGGTTACGGTGCCTTGCAGACTGCCCTGAGCTATCCCAAACGCTATGCGGCGGTTTCTGCTTTTGCGCCGGTTACCGACCCGGCAAAAATGCCGTGGGGGCAGAAAGCCGTTGCTGCCCGCTCGGGCGGCAGCCCGGAAAGCCGGGCGCAATACGGCATCACCGAGCTGGTGCAAACCGCCGCCGGCAGGCTGCCGGTATTGATCGACCAGGGCAGCGTCGATGAGTTTTATCCGCACATACTGCAGCCGCAGCCGTTTGTGGATGCTGCACGCGGCAACGGCTTTAACGTGCAGTTTAACCTGCGCGAAGGCTACGGCCACAATTATGATTTTATCGCCACCTTTATCGACAGCCATATCGAGTTTCACGCCGATGCGCTGGGTTTGTGATTTCAATGGCGGTGAAAACCGACAAAGGCCGTCTGAACGATATTTTTCAGACGGCCTTTTAGCGGGCTAAAAAGCATCCCGTGCGGCAAACCTTTTAAAATCAGTGCCGCTGTCGGGCAACGCGGTTCAATTTTTATTTCTCCTGCCGGCAAAGGGCAGCAAATACAGTTGCGGCATCGGCAGGACGAAGCGGGCTGGCGCAGCGCAAGGGTTGGGTTTTCCCGCTCTTTTGCAGTTTTTTTAAGGCACCGCCATACCCCAAGGATTCAACGCCGCTTTTTCACAAAAAGCATTGCAGCAGATCGTTGAGAAACCGCCGGCCGGTTTCAGACGGCCTGAAATACAGCGGGTCCGTCTCCAACAGGCCTTTTGCCTGCGCAGTCTGAATCTGTTTGGTGATTTGGGCGGCGGGTATGCCGGTGCGCTCTTGCAGCCGGGCGGCGGGCACGCCGTTGGTGAGGCGCAGGGCGTTCATCATAAACTCAAACGGCAGCTCGGCGGCAGGCACGGTTTTGCGCACGATGCCGTCTGAAACCCTGCCGTGCATCGCGGCCAGATAATCGTTGGGATGGCGTTTGCGCACGGTGCGCTCGATGTGGGTGGGATAGGAAATCTTGCCGTGCGCGCCGGCACCGATGCCGAGATAGTCGCCAAACTGCCAATAATTGAGATTGTGGCGGCAGGCGTGGCCGGGGCGGGCGAATGCGGAGGTTTCGTAGTGTGCGAAGCCCGCTGCTGCCAGTGCGCCGTGAACGGTTTCTTCTATGTCGGCCGCGGCTTCGTCTTGCGGCAGGCCGCCCGGAGGGCTGTGGCCGAACGGGGTGTTCGGCTCCATGGTGAGATGGTAGGCACTGATATGGCTTGCGCCCGAAGCGATGGCGGTTTGCACATCGTGCAAGGCCGTCTGAACGGTTTGGCCGGGTAGGGCATACATCAGATCGATGTTCACCCGTTCGAATATATTCTGCGCGGCTTCAACGGCCGTTAAGGCTTCGCGGTGGTTGTGGATGCGCCCCAAACTTTTCAGCGCGGCATCGTTGAAACTCTGCACGCCGATGGAAAGGCGTGTGATGCCCGCGTCTTTAAAACCTTGGAATTTTTCTTTTTCAAATGTACCGGGGTTGGCTTCGAGGGTGATTTCGGCCTGCGGTTGCAGCTTCACCAGCGAACGTATGCCGCTGAGCAGGCGGTCTATCGAG
The DNA here is from genome assembly GCF_015235335.1 of Neisseria sp. 19428wB4_WF04. Taxonomy (NCBI): domain Bacteria; kingdom Pseudomonadati; phylum Pseudomonadota; class Betaproteobacteria; order Neisseriales; family Neisseriaceae; genus Neisseria; species Neisseria sp. 19428wB4_WF04. Next base: position 24,728 of record NZ_JADGLG010000025.1, on the reverse strand, counting down.
GCCGTCTGAAACAGGCTGGGGGTGCCGCCGCCGATAAACACGGTTTCCACCGCCCGCCCCCAAATGTTCGGCAGCTCGCTCTGCAAATCGGTGAGCAGCGCATCGATATAGGCATCTTCGGGCAGGCCGCTTTTGGCCTGATGGGAATTAAAATCGCAATAAGGGCATTTGCGCACACACCACGGAATATGGATATAAAGCGACAAAGGCGGCAGGGCGCTGAGACGGCCGGCACGGGAAAAGGTGATGGTATTCATGGGGTAATAAAGTTTGCGGGGCAGCTGGCAAACAGTGTTTCAGCTTCGCGGAAACCGGTTTCCTTCTGGAAACTGCGTTTTAGCTTCGCAGAAACTGTGTTTTCAGACGGCCTGAGGGTGGCAAAATATTTGGACAATTGTTTGGATTGCTGCCGGCGTTATTGATGCCCGAAAGCCGTTTTACCAAGCAGGCTTAAGGCTGCGGATACAGCAAATCGATTTTCTTTTCCAACGTTTCCAAAGCCAAAGCGCGGTGGCTGATGCGGTTTTTGGTTTCGGGGTCGAGTTCGGCGGCAGTGCAGCCCGGTTCGGGCAGGAAAAAATGCGGGTCGTAGCCGAAACCGTTGCCGCCGGCGGGCTTGTCCTGCCATACGCCGCGCCAGATGCCCTCGGCAATCAGCGGCTGCGGGTCGTTTTCGTGGCGCACCAGCGCCAGCACGCAAACGTAATAACAGTTTTTGTCGGCTTTGCCGGCCAGTTCGGCAGAAAGTTTGGCGTTGTTGGCGGCATCAGATTTCGGATTTTCACCCGCAAAGCGCGCCGAGTAAATGCCGGGTGCACCGCCTAAGGCTCGGGCGCAGATGCCGCTGTCGTCTGCCAAAGCAGGTTTGCCGCTGTGTTTGCTGGCGTGGCGAGCTTTGGTGATGGCATTTTCAATAAAGGTAGGATGCGGCTCGGGGCATTCGGGCACGTTGAAATGGGACTGCGGCAGCACTTCAATGCGGCACCGGGCGAACCAACGTGAAAATTCTTTCAGTTTGCCTGCGTTGCCGCTGGCTAAAACGATTTGGTCAAACATGGCGGTTTTCCTGTGGTCGGGCAGTCTGGGCAGCCTTGTTGCGATGATTTTGGCGGATATAGAGCGCCAGGCAGGCAATCTGCCCGAACACGGCAGCAAAAGCAAACAAAAAGGCGGCAACGGCAAATTGTTTGCTTCCAATCGAAAGCAGCCAGCTTCCCAGCAGCACCAAAGCCATAAACAAAACAGTGGAAAAGGCAGTGCCGAGCAGATAGGTTTTGCGGGCGTTCATTAGAAATGGGCAGGTCGGTTTCAGAGATGTGCATCATAACACAAACAGTATATATAGAAGTATCAACGCCGTTGTGTATTCAATCGGTAACAACCAAGCCGTGCCCTGCTTTTGCGGGACACTTTTGTATTTGGTATCTGCATTGATGTGAACCCATAACGGGATTTTATAGTATTCTATTTGGTTTTCTGGCAGATACAAAGCGGTGGCTGCCGGCTTTGGCCTGCCTGGGTGTGTATTCGCCGTAATATCCAAATGCACGGTAAACCGTGCCGTCTTGAGCATGTCCGAAAATCATGCAGCCGTTGTTTCGGCAGATAATGCAAGCTGTCCGGCATCGAAAGTGTAAGCAACCCGACCTTTTCCAACACACCCATCGTCTGCAACTGGCAGATAACCGCGGGCAAAGAAAAAGTGTTCCCATGCGCCGGAAAACCGATTGGGGTGATCGAGGCGGGAGCTGCTCTTTCTGCCCGTCTGTCGGGAAAGGGGGCGATACGCGCCGATGATCCATGAAACGCCCTTCTGGTTTTGCCTCTGCCAGATAAGGTGGGCGATACGACAGGCCGCGTCCTCCTGTACGGGTGGCCATTGTTGGATAAAAAGGGGACGATACGCGTGCACGGTGGTGTTTCCATGCCGCTGCTCCCGAAAACATTGCCGCCCGCCTGCTTTGCCTGTGCTGGTTCATCATTTGGCAGTTCCATATCCATCATTTCACGCACGGCCAAACGGCCGAATGTTTCCGATTCGGATAAGGTTTTGTTCGGCAAAACAGGGATTCGGGCAGGAGAATTGACGGCTTACAGACAAACGCAATCATGATTTGATGCACGGAATACGCGGACGGTGTAGGGTGAAACAGCGTTCGGGATCGGGCGTGACGGTGCGGTAGGCTGATGACTTTTGCCCCCCCTTCCATCTTGTCAGGGGAAAATGTCAAAATGGATCCCCTTTTTTGGGGGATGTATCAGGCCGTCTGAGGTTGAAACACATTTTTAACATGCTTATGATGAGGTGGTCGATTCAAACAAAGTGGTGGGTCTTGAAAATCAAGATGGTGCAAACCGATTCTGCGGCCGCTTTAACGGTTTGCCAAACCGTTCGCGTTAGTTTGAAGCAGAATGCTGTATTGTTATGATGGGCTTTACTGCTTTTTCCGTCTGCCTTTTTATGGGCAGGGGTTGCTGATTTCGGCGTGTACGGCATCTACCGCTTTGACGACATCGTCCGAAAGCACTACTTCGGCGCTGGCGATGTTTTCGCGCAATTGTTCCAACGTGGTGGCGCCGATGATGTTGCTGGCTAAAAATGCCTGTCGGGTTACGAAAGCCAGTGATAAGGCTGTAAGGCTCAAACCGGCATCTTCGGCAATTTTTGCGTAACGTTCCACCGCTGCAAAACCTTGCGGTCTGGTATAACGTTTGAAACGCTCAAACAAGGCCAAACGGCTGTTTTCGGGCATGGCACCGTGGCGGTATTTACCGCTCAACACGCCGAAGGCCAGCGGCGAATAAGCCAGCAGCGGTATGTTTTCGCGCAGCGAAATTTCGCTCATGCCCACTTCGTAACTGCGGTTGAGCAGGTTGTAGGGGTTTTGCACCGAAGCGACCCGCGGCAATGCGGGAGCGGCTTCGTGCCGGTTCAGATAGCGCATTGTGCCCCACGGGGTTTCGTTGGATAAGCCGAACGCGCGGATTTTGCCCTGCCTGACCAGTTCGCCCATGGTATCGACAATCTCGCTTATCGGCGTGAACCGTTCGTTTTCAGCCAGCGCCGACACGCCCAGCCTGCCGAAAAAGTTTACCTGCCGCTCGGGCCAATGCAATTGATATAAATCGAGATAATCGGTGTTGAGCCGTTTGAGGCTGTCTTCACAAGCCTGGATAAGCTGCGCGCGTGAAAAATCGTTGCCGCCGCGGATATAGTTGTCGAGATTATTGGCACCGGTGGGGCCGGCAACTTTGCCGGCCAGCACGAAATCATCACGCCTGCCCCGCCTCTTAATCCATCTGCCGATATATTGCTCGGTGCGGGCATAGGTTTCTTTGCGCGGCGGCACGGGATACATTTCGGCGGTGTCGATAAAGTTTACGCCGTTGGCCAGCGCATAATCGAGCTGTTCGTGCGCCTGCGCTTCGGTGTTTTGTTCGCCCCAAGTCATGGTGCCCAGGCAGATTTTGCTGACCATAATGCCGCTTTTGCCGAGTTTGCGCTTTTCCATACGGTTTCCTTTCGTTTGATGAATGTAAATTTCGTTTTCTGTTGGAGGCGGCTAACTGCTTGTGCGCGGCAATTGCCTGCTGTTGCCGCCTACCCAAAAACTTGGCGGAACCCCACTCGATACCGCACACTCTCCCAGGCTGTCGGGCAGGCGGCTTGGACAGCGCACGGATATGCTGCCTTTGCCCTCGCGCAGCCATGGCATTTTCAATCAGAGTATCGCGGTGCAGTTTTAAGGTTGGGTGTGCCGTGAAGCAGGCTGCCGTTCATATTTCGGGGGTATCGGAAGTATCGGGCTTTATTGTACGCCATTTGCGCCGGTGCTGCCTTTCAGACGGCCTGTCGTGAACCGGCTTCATGCCGGCACGGCAGGGCTCAAAGCCAATGATGATATTAAGATACTGAAATGCCGATAGAATCAATTCCGCGATGTTGGCTTGCCTGCGGTTTGCCGTGTATCAAAATGGATTGCTTGCTATTGCGTTTCGGCACGGCCGCTGCCTGTGTTTTACAAATATAATGTTATACAGTATCATTTATGCTTTTCAGCCTTGCAGGCAAACGCAAGGCCGTCTGAAAGAGTGTTAAGCATGAATTCCATTTTACTCACCGGCCTCGCCCAGCGTCTGCTGCCGGCCGCTGCCGCCCTTACTTTGCTGTGGGGTGTTTATTTTTGGGCGGTTGTATGAGCATTTTGGTTGAAAACCTCACCGTAAGCTACCGCCGCCGGCCGGCCGTCCATCATTTGAACACCGAATTTGCCGATGGCTGTATGTGCGCAGTGTCCGGCCCCAACGGAGCGGGCAAATCCACCTTGCTCAAGGCGGCGGTGGGGCTGCTGAAGGCCGACACCGGCACGGTGCGCCTTATCGGTTTGCGCCGCCGGGACATCGCCTACCTGCCGCAACAGTCCGATATCGACCGCAGCCAGCCCATCAGCGTGTTTGAGTTGGCGGCAATGGGGCTGTGGTATGAAATCGGCTTTTTCGGCCGGGTTGATGCCGGGCAGCGCCGGCGGGTAACGGATGCACTGGCGCGCGTGGGCATGGCCGGCCTGGCCGACCGCCCGATCGCCCATCTTTCCAACGGCCAGTTTCAGCGCGTTTTGTTTGCGCGTATGTTGGCGCAAGATGCAAAGTTTCTGCTGCTTGACGAGCCGTTTAATGCGGTTGATGCCAAAACCACTTATGCGCTGCTCGATGTTTTGCGCCGCTGCCACAGCAACGGCCAGTCTGTTGTGGCGGTGCTGCACGATTACGGGCAGGTTCGGGCGTATTTTCCCGAAACGCTGCTGATTGCCCGCGACAAAATCGCCGAGGGTGCCACCGAAAAAGTGCTGACCGAAACTTTTCTGCAACAGGCCGATGCCGCCATGCAGCGGCACGCAACGGCCGATTGGTGCGAAACGGCCTGATGAAACCGCGTGTGCAATCTGTTTCAGACGGCTGCAAACAGATTCAGGCCGTCTGAAAACCGCCCGCCTACTATCCGATAAACCGCCGCCTGATATTTCAGACGGCCTTTGGCTGCCAATATGAATCTTTACGAGTTAATCACTACTCCGTTTGCCGAATTCGACTTTATGCGCTACGCGCTCGCATCGGTGGTGTGCCTGGCGCTCAGTGCCGCGCCGGTGGGCGTGTTTCTGGTGATGCGCCGCATGAGCCTGATCGGCGATGCTCTCAGCCATGCCGTGCTGCCCGGCGCCGCTGCCGGCTATATGTTTGCCGGATTGAGTATGCCCGCCATGAGTGCGGGCGGTTTTGCGGCGGGCATGCTGATGGCGCTGCTGGCCGGTTTGGCCAGCCGTTTTACTTCGCTGAAAGAAGATGCCAACTTCGCCGCCTTCTATTTAAGCAGCCTGGCTCTCGGCGTGGTGTTGGTGAGCAAAAACGGCAGCAGCATCGATCTGCTGCATCTGCTGTTCGGCTCGGTGCTGGCGGTGGATTTGCCCGCGCTGCAACTGATTGCCGCTGCCGCCAGCGTTACCGTCGTAGTTTTGGCCGTGATTTACCGCCCTCTGGTGCTCGAAAGCATAGACCCGCTGTTTTTACAATCGGTAAACGGCAAAGGCGGCTTTTGGCACGTTTTGTTTTTAGTGCTGGTGGTGATGAACCTGGTGGCAGGCTTTCAGGCGCTGGGCACACTGATGTCGGTGGGGCTGATGATGCTGCCGGCGATTAGCGCGCGCCTGTGGGCGAAAAATATGGGCATGCTCCTGCTGCTGGCGGTATTAACCGCTTTGGCGTGCGGCTTCGGCGGACTGCTGTTTTCGTATTACATCGAAATTCCCTCCGGCCCTGCGATTATCCTATGGTGCAGCGCAGTTTATCTGGTTTCGGTGTTGTTCGGCCTCGAAGGCGGCATTATCCCGAAATGGCTGCGCCATAAAAAACACCGCCGGGCGTGAACCCGGCAGTTTTTTCAGACGGCCTGATGCCTTTGCCCAAATACCCTGAGGCCGTCTGAAAGACTGAAACACCGCTGTTTTCGCGCAGTCGGGAATGGCGGCAGATGGAATGATGCCGGCGCTGCGCGGCCATGCCTTGCGGCTTTTTTTGGATTTTGCAAAGATTCAAGCTGCTTTTTTCAGACGGCCTGCGCTGTTACGGCGGGTTCCGGGCGCGGCTTAACCGCCACCCCGCTTAACAATAACTGCGCACGGAACCGGTGCAGCCACCGCTTCGGCGGCCGGAAAAACCGTTCTCTTCGGCTCAGGCGGACAATGCCTTAACACAAGTCAAACGAATCCACCATAAAGCCGCGCCGGCTCCGTGCCGGTTGCAGCGTATGCGGCCTTGCTGTGATTTTTTGCAGCTTGGCCATATTGACAACCCTATATCAAAGGAGTGCACAATGAAACATTGGAAAACCGGCCTGACTGCCGCGCTGTTATCCGGCAGCCTCTTTGCCGCCCCGATCAACGTAGTGGCCAGCTTCAGCATTTTGGGCGACATTGCCAAACAAATAGGCGGCGAACGCGTGGCCGTGCAGAATTTGGTCGGCCCCGACCAGGATTCGCACGCCTACCATATCACCAGCGGCGACATCAAAAAAATCCGCAATGCCAAGCTGGTGCTGATGAACGGCCTGGGGTTTGAAGGCGGCAGCGTCCAACGCGCGGTGAAACAAAGCAAAGTGCCTTACGCCGAAGCGGCCGCAGGCATTGCCGCGCTCAAAGCGCCCGAAAGCGGCCATGCGCACGGCCACGGCCATGATCATGCCCACGACCACCATCACGGCGGATACGACCCCCACGTTTGGGCCGACCCCGTGCTGATGCGGGCCTACGCCCAAAACGTTGCCGATGCTCTGATTCAAGCCGACCCGCAAGGTGCAGCCCACTACCGCCAACGCCTGAACGCCTATCGGGGCGAGCTGGAAAAACTCCATGCCGATGCGCAGAAATCGTTTGCCGCCATCCCGCCCAACCAACGCAAAGTGCTCACCGGCCACGATGCTTTCGCCTATATGGGCAAACGCTACCACATCCGCTTCATTTCCCCGCAGGGTGTGAACACTTCTGCCGAGCCCTCGGCCAAGCAGGTTGCCGCCATCATCCGCCAAGTCAAGCGGGAAGGCATTAAAGCCGTATTCACCGAAAATATCAAAGACACCCGCATGATTGACCGCATCACCCAAGAAACCGGCATGAAACCCGGCGGCAAGCTCTATTCGGACGCGCTCAGCAACGGAGCACCGGCCGACACCTATGTGAATATGTACCGCTACAACGTGCGCCTGCTCAGCGGTGCCATGAAATAAGCGTTTGACCGGCCGCAACCGTTCTGGCCGTCTGAAAAGCAGACAGTATCTTGCTTTCAGACGGCCTGATGGGCATGTTATCAATACATTCCGGCTCAACAACCGGCTGCGGTTTAACGCTCTTCCAGCAAAGTCAACAGCTTGTCGTGGATGCCGCCGAAGCCGCCGTTGCTCATCACCAGGATATGGTCGCCCTGCCGGGCGGCTGCTGCAACTGCCGCCGTGAAGGCATCGAAATCTTTATCTGTGTGCAGTTTGCTTCCCAGCGGGGCAAGCGCGCCGGCAGCATCCCAATCGACACCGCCTGCATAACAGAACACTTGGTCGGCTTCTGCCAGGCTTTCAGGCAGCGCGGCTTTCATGGTGCCGAGCTTCATGGTGTTGGAACGCGGCTCCAACACGGCCAAAATACGCGCCGCCCCCACTTTTTGGCGCAGGCCTGCCACGGTGGCGGCGATGGCGGTGGGGTGGTGGGCGAAATCGTCATAAACGGTAACGCCGCCGGCCTCGCCTTTGATTTCCATGCGCCGTTTCACGTTTTTAAAGGCACTCAAGGCTTCGCAGGCCGTCTGAACATCCACACCGGCGTGGCGGGCGGCGGCAATCACGGCCAATGCGTTCATGCGGTTGTGGCCGCCGATCAGGCTCCACGCTACCCGCCCGACTGCCTGCCCTTGCAGCAGAACGTCAAACGAGCTGTCTGCCGCCGCGCTGCCTGCCTGCCAGCCTGAAGCGGTGCCGAAGGTTTCAACGGCCGTCCAACAGCCTTTATCCAAGGTGTCTTGCAGACTTTGCTCGGTGCCGTTGGCAACAATCAGGCCGTCTGAAGGAATGGTGCGCACAAGGTGGTGGAATTGGGTTTGAATGGCGGCCAGGTCGGCGAAAATATCGGCATGGTCGAATTCGAGATTGTTCAAAACAGCGGTGCGCGGGCGGTAATGCACGAATTTGCTGCGTTTGTCGAAAAATGCAGTGTCGTATTCATCGGCTTCGATAACGAAAAACGGCGACTGTGAATGCGGGTCTTGGCGCGGATGCTGCGGCAGGCGGGCAGACACGCTGAAATTCTGCGGCACGCCGCCTATCAGAAAGCCCGGTGCCAAACCGGCGTATTCAAGCACCCACGCCAGCATCGAAGCGGTGGTGGTTTTGCCGTGTGTGCCGGCTACGCCCAGCACCCAACGCCCCTGCAACACATTTTCGGCCAGCCACTGCGGGCCGGAAGTATAAGGCAGGCCGCGGTTCATCACCGCTTCCACCACTTCCATGCCGCGCTTGGCTACATTGCCGATCACATAAACATCGGCGGGAAAAATATCCAGCTGTGCGGCATCAAAGCCTTCGTGCACGGCGATGCCCAAGCCCTCGAGCTGGGTGCTCATCGGCGGGTAGATTTTGGCATCGCAGCCGGTTACTTTAAAGCCTGCTTCTTGGGCAATGGCCGCCACACCGCCCATAAAGGTGCCGCCGATACCGATAATGTGGATATGTTTCATAGCTGGATTTCTGCGCGTAAAAAATGTGATTATATAGTGAATCGGCGGTGTGTCTGCGCCGCCCTGCCGGTTTTCTGCCCGATGCCTGCAGCCGCAGGCCGCGCGGTGAGTGCCAGCCGCACAAGCCCACCCCTTAATTTTTCTCGCACAACTTTACATAAATCAGTATGATAGCAACCTTACCGGCAGAAACCCGCCTGCTGCACACACTTCAGGTCTGCCGGCAGATAAAACCATATTTGAATTTTGAAGAGGTATCACCGTGTCTGATTCTAACCAATCCAAACGCGAAACCTTCTCGAGCCGTAAAGCATTTATGTTTGCCGCCATCGGCTCGGCGGTAGGTTTGGGCAATATTTGGCGTTTCCCCTATGTAGCTTACGACAACGGCGGCGGCGCGTTTATCGTTCCCTACCTGATTGCGCTGCTCACCGCAGGTATTCCCTTGCTGTTTTTAGACTACGCCATCGGCCACCGTTACCGCGGCTCGCCTCCGTTGGCGTTCCGCCGCATCAACCGCGCCTTAGAGCCTTTCGGCTGGTGGAACGTGCTGGCCAACGTGATTATCTGCATCTACTATGCCGTGATTATCGGCTGGGCAGCCAGCTACACCTATTATTCGCTGGTGGGCGCATGGGGTGCCGACCCGCAGGCTTTTTTCTTTAAAGACTATCTGCATATGGCAGACGGCGCATCCGTAGGCTTCGATTTCGTGGGCAAAGTGCTCGGCCCCTTAGTCGGCGTGTGGATTTTTACTTTTCTGATTCTCGCATTGGGCGTGCAAAAAGGCGTGGCGCGCTCATCGAGCTTCTTTATGCCGCTTTTGGTGGTGATGTTTCTGATTATGGTCGCCATCGCGCTGACCCTTCCGGGAGCGGCCAAAGGTTTGGATGCGCTGTTCACGCCCGATTGGTCGAAGCTCTCCAATCCCGGTGTGTGGGTTGCCGCCTACGGCCAGATTTTCTTCTCGCTTTCCATCTGCTTCGGCATTATGGTAACTTACTCTTCTTATCTGAAACCCAAATCCGACCTTACCGGCACCGGCCTGGTTGTGGGCTTTGCCAACAGCAGTTTTGAAGTATTGGCCGGCATCGGCGTGTTTGCCGCGCTGGGCTTCATGGCCGCTGCCGCAGGCAAAGAAGTCAGCGATGTGGCCTCTTCAGGCATCGGTTTGGCCTTTATCGCCTTCCCCACCATCATCAACCAAGCACCGTTCGGCCCGTTAATCGGCCTACTGTTCTTCGGCTCGCTGGTTTTTGCCGGCATCACCTCGATGATTTCGATTGTGGAGGTAATTATCGCCGCAGTGCAAGACAAACTGCGCCTGGGGCGCATTGCCGCAACCTTCGCCGTATGTCTGCCGATGGGCATCGTTTCGGCACTGCTTTTCGGCACCACCACCGGCCTGCCGGTATTGGATGTGTTGGATAAATTCGTCAATACCTACGGCATTGTTGCCGCCGGTTTCCTATATGTTTTAGCTTTGGCCGCCGCAAAAAAACTGCCGGTGCTGCGCCAACACATCAACACAGTTTCATCTTTTAAAATCGGCACCTTATGGTATATTTTCGTGGGCATCACCATCGCCGTACTCGGCTATATGCTGTTTAACGACACCCAAACCCTGCTGGCCGAAAACTACGAAGGCTACCCCGACTGGTTCTTAAACACTTTCGGCTGGGGCATGTCGCTGGGCTTGGTTGTGCTGGCACTGCTGCTGTCGCTGCTGCCCTGGCGCATGGAAAACAAATTCAACCCCGATGAAGCCCACCCGTCAAACGGCACCCACAAAGGAGAACAACCATGAACACCGCCGCCATCACCATGCTCGTGATAACGCTTATTATCATTTGGGGCGGGTTTATTCTTTCAGTGATACGCCTGCCGAAAGAATAACCCACCACCAAACCGCAAATCATCAAAGGCCGTCTGAAAATATTTTCAGACGGCCCTTCTTTTTAAGGGGCTGACGTAGATTGGTAATGATGCCAAGCTACGAAAATGTAGATAACCCATTGCAAATTAAGCAAGAGAGTTCAAAAGAAACTGCTTGAATTTTTTGTACCCCAAGTTACTGCCCGTTCCGCTGCCGATATTTTGGACACCCCAATTCGGCGACATTATTCTACTGCAAAATCCGCCAAGTCATCAGCCGTCATTTAACACTGCTGCCGATGAAATTTTTGACGTTCCGGTTGAGCCGGATGAAAGCTGTTCCGGCGGTCATCGCAAAGGAAAATGCGGAAGCAGTGTGGCAGGGAAAGCGGTCGTTTTCGGCATTCTGCAACGGCAGTCAGGTTATATAACGGCAGTCAGGTTATATACGGTTGTAGCCGGTAATGCCGAGTCCGAGCCATTAGTGCCTGTAATCAAAAAGAAAATCATGCCGGACAGTATCGTTTATACGGATGGCCTGAGCAGCTGTGGCAAGCCGGATGTAAGCGGTTTTACCCACCACCGTATCAACCATTCCAAAGCGTTTGCCGACTGCCAAAACCATATCAACGGCATGGAAAATTTTTGGAATCAGGCGCAGCGCGTTTTTGCGCAAATATAACGTTATTGACCGAAAATCCTTTCCACTGTTCTTGAAAAAAAGTGGGTTTCGGTTTCAACTTCAGCACACTGTTAGGCAGCTAAAAACGCTGTGTGATTGGTGTGGAATTTAGGGCTAATTTACGTCAGCTCCTAAACTGTAAGGTTGCTAGTAGCAGACAGAATAAGTCATGTAGTGGCCGGAGCAACGCTATAATTATTTCCTCATTTGCTTCAGCCTATAACGGTTTCAAAATCCCTGCCGCAGATTTTGGCTTTCTTTCAATATGGGTCTTTATAACAATTGAATTTGGTAGCTTTCAAGGTAACAGATACAGTTTTCCCAACAGAGTGAGATTGCTGATTACAGATCTGGCTTGATTGTCTTTAACGTTAAAGCAAGTGGATTGGAAGCAAATTTCAGGGTATTGGGCAACATTGAACAAGTCGGTGCTTTTCAGGTGTCCGTTCAATTGAGTGTTGTTGGGAGCTGATGATGTTAGGTGGAATTTTCATGTCAATGGAGCTAGTTTAGGCTTGACGGTCAAACTGCACATTGCCTCTGAAATTATAGGAGCCGGCAGGCAGTATTGTTGCTGGTAATGGTGAAACAAAGTGTTTAACAGGTTTTTCATAGAGATCACTGAGATGGACAAGTTTGAATGCAAGATCTCAGCCTGTTGTGCCTAAAATATCGGGTTTGTGGCTAAAAATTTATTGCGCCGGGTCGATTAACAGCACCCGTGCATTCGGGCTGGACCATAGCAATTTTGCTGTTTGGCGCAGTCGGGTTTGGATGATGGTTCGGTGTAACTCAGGCAGGCGGCTGAGATAGCGGGCATCGCCGTAGCGGCGGTGGCTGGCGGCCAGCCGCTCCAGCCATATTTCGGGATTTTGTTGCCGCTTGGCTTCCTGTTCGATAAAAAGTTGTTGCAGATTATCGGCCTCGGTTTTGCTGATATTTTCGGGGAGACTTTCCAATATTTGCCGGGCAGTTTGCCAGGCTTCGGCAGCCTGTTCGGGGCGGGTGCTGAAAAACAGGTTGCTTTCTACCCGGTTGTAAACGGGTTGCGGCCGGGCGGTAAATTTTACGCCGTAGGTATTTTGGTTGCGGCTGCGCAGCGCATCTTTCAGGCGGGCGTTGGCGAGATTGACCAAAAGCGGAATCTGCTCGGAGGTGTCGGGTGTCCAATCATAGAACGGCTGCCACGACCAAGCGTTGATATCCGTACCGCCGGTGTCGTTAATTGCAGCACGGCGCAGGGTGCTGCCTTTCAACAGTTCGACAGGGCGGTTTTCGGCGGCGCGGCGTGGAATATCGGCCAGATATTGCGCCAAAAGCGGTTTGATTTTTTCAGACGGCAGGCTGCTGGCCACATAATAGGTTGTGGGTGCCGAAGAAAGCTGTTTCCAATGTTGCAGCAGGTCGGTTTCGGTGAGTGCGCGTATTTCGCTGCTGTTTTGTGCCCGGCTTTCCGGGCGGCCGTAGCGCAGCAATTCCAGTTCTATTTCCTGCCGTCCGGGAACGGATTGCAGGTAAACGGGGTGGCGCAGGGCGGCGGTTTCGATCACGTTTTGCCAAGGCCCGGCAGATGGGGCTGTCTGGCGGCTGCGGTAAAGTTGCAGCAGGGCTTCGAGTGTTTGTTTCGGGGCTTGAATATCGGTGGTTTGATGGTCGTTTTCAAGGCGGTAACGGTAGGTGATGCCTTGCTGCTGCTGCCATTGTTTGAGCGAACGGCCGCCGAAATCAGCGGGCGAAGAATGTGAAACTGCACCGGCCGCCAACTGAGCCTGCCACTCGTTAAGGCCGTTTTGCCGGTAACCGCCCTCAGATACAGCTTTGAAATAGATCTTGCTGCCTGCCACGGCTTTTTGCAGCAGCACGGCTTTGTCGCCGTTGCTGAATTGCAGATAGCTGACTTTATTGTTGCTGTCAAAACTCTCCGACACGATTCTGCCTTGCCCTGTGTGCGGCGGAAAAGTGTTTGCGGTCGATCGGGCGGTTGTCGCGGCAGCAGCAGGCACGGCAGCACGGTTATCGGGTTTGCGTTGTAGTGCCGCAATAGGGTTGCTTGATTTGCCGGCAAGATCAAGTGTGTTTTCGGGGGCTTGAATCACGGTAAGCCGGTCGGAAGCAGTCAGCCAGGCGGCGATGCGTTTATTTACGGCGGAGGCACTGATTCGGTAAAGCTGGCCTCGCTCGAGGGTTTGATTGTCGGGTGTGGGGACGGGTTTGTCTGAAAGAACGGTGTCGTCAGCCAGCTGCACGATTTGGGGCAGGTTGTCGGGCAGGGCGGGAATGGTGTTCATATGGTTGTGCAACACCTTGCGGTAGGCGGCGGTTTCTTCATTGCCGGCAGGTTGCAGACGGATGGTTTCCACGGCGTTGTTAAGCAGATTGAGTGCCTCCTGCGCGCCTGTGGCAGCATCGGCATAAAATATCAGCGAGCCGGTTTGTTTGCCGATGTTGCCGAGTTTGAATGATACAGACGGCTCCGTATTTTGCAGACGGAGGTTGACGATATGGGCGGCGAAGTTGTCCAGCAGGCGGTGGTAATAGCCTTGGCTGCCGCTGCTTTGCGATGGGGTGTTGTGAAAGCGGTAAACCAATGACAGTTTGGTTTCGGTGTTGTCTTTATCGTGTATGTGTTCGGTGCGCGGTGTATCGGTGAGTTTGGGTTCGTATTCACCGGCTTCGCGTTCAGGCAGCGCGATGGGTTTCAGACGGCCTAAGTTTTCTTTGATGGCGGCCGCAGCTTTTTTAGGATTGATGTTGCCTGCCACTACCAACACAGCATTATTGCTGCCGTACCATTTGTTGTGGAAGCGGCCGGCAGTAGCCGCCTGCGCGGTTTCGATGGCGGTTTTGCTGCCGATGGGGGCGTAGCGCGCACTGCGCGAGCCGCTGTGCAGCAGGGCGTGGTATTGCCGGTTTAAGCGGTGTGGGAGTGTTTGCTGCCCGCGCCACTCGCCCAGCACAACCTGCTGCTCTTTAACCCAGTCGGCCGGAGAAAACGTTTGGGGGGTGAGAATTTGCCGGTAAACGGCCAGGGCCTGTTCAAGCTGCCGTCTGCCGTAGGGCGGTGTCAGCATATAGCGGGTATGGCGGTAGCCGGTTTGGGCATTGTAATGCCTGCCCATCTGCCAGCCTTCGGCATTGAGGCGGTTGCCCAAACCCTGCGGGAATGCCGGCGAGCTTTGGAATACCATATGTTCGGTGATGTGTGCGATACCTTCTTCGCCTTCGTTTTCATCGGCAGCGCCCGCGTTGATTTGCAGGCGAAGCACCAGGCGGCGCTCGGCGGAAGGCACTTTGAAAATATGATATGCCAAGCCGTTGTCGAGTGTGCCTGCGGTATATTCGGTTTGGGCGGCACGCGCAAAGGCGATGGAGAGGGCTGCTGCGGCAAACAGCAGTAAACGCGGGAATAAGAGCATATTGTAATGTGTCGGTTAACGCCCTGCGGCAGGCGGCGGGGCGGTGTTGTTATGGGTGTGGCAAATCTGTTTTGTTGCCGTTGCGGCGTTGCTGCGCTTCGGTTCGGAGGCAGCGGTTTAAGCCGCCGAAGCGGCAACAGAGCCGGTTTTGTGCGCTCTGTATTGCCTGCGGCTTACTTGGTGCCGGAAATGCGTGATCCACTATTGCAGATTAAATATAAGCGGATACGGCATGGCTCCGACTTTGTATTGCTGGCAGTGTTAAGGCCGGTTGCCTTGTTTTGTTCGATTTCTTCCGCTGCATTTTATTTTGCGGCAGAAATTGCCGGCGCAAATTTAGCTGCTTTAGGCTGCATTATGCCTGTTTTTAATTATATTGAATACACAAGGCCGTCTGAAAACAAGAAATTGCAGTTTCAGACGGCCTTGTGCAGCCAATTAACCAACATTGTGGTGCCTTATTCAGGCAAGCAGTTGCGGAAACAGGGCTTTCAGGCCGGCCACGATAATTTCCACCGATACCGCCGCCAGCAGCATGCCCATGATGCGGTTGAGAATGGTCAGGCCGGTGTCGCCCAGCTTTTTGCTTACGCGGGAAGCCGCTGCCAACACGGTGTAGCAGATCAGGCTGATAATCAGGCCGGCGACCAGTATCGACAAAATATCCCGATAGCTTTCGGCGGCCGAGGCGTAAATAATCACGGTTGAAATGCCGCCGGGCCCTATCATCATGGGAATCGCCAGCGGCACCACGGCAATGGCGCCGATATTCTGCATCTGTTTGGGGCGGATGGTGATATCGTTGCTTTCATCGGTGCCGACATCGGGCTTGGCGGGGTTGCTGCCCTGGTTCATCATCGAAATGGCAATCAGCAGCACCAAGATGCCGCCGCCCACCTGAAACGCGCCGACACTGATGCCGAAGAGCCGCAAAATCATGCCGCCGGTGAGGGTGAAGGCGGCAATGCCGATAAAAACGGTGAGCGAGGCTATCTGGGTAACCCTGCGCCGCTCGCGCTTGCTCAGATTGCGGGTGAGGTCGAGATAAATCGAAAGCGCGCCGAAGGGGTTGATCAGCACCATAAATGCCAAAATCAGCTTGCCGATTTCCATGCCTATCATAAGGGTTCCTTGCGTTGTGTGGTTTCAATGTTTTTATACAAAGCCATATTCTATTGGAGTGGCATAACCCTGCCGCCTGCCTGCTGGTTGCTTTTTAGTGGTGGGTGTGGTTTTTTCTGCATATCTGCTCATTTTTTAATTAAAGGTTTTTTTTATGAAGACTTGTAAAATCTTTACACATTCTGCCGGCCGCTATGAAGCGGTCAAGCAGGGTTGGTCTTGGCCTGCATTTTTCTTTGGTGCCGTTTGGGCTTGTGTGA
The DNA here is from genome assembly GCF_015235335.1 of Neisseria sp. 19428wB4_WF04. Classification (NCBI taxonomy): domain Bacteria; kingdom Pseudomonadati; phylum Pseudomonadota; class Betaproteobacteria; order Neisseriales; family Neisseriaceae; genus Neisseria; species Neisseria sp. 19428wB4_WF04. The sequence goes on along the minus strand of NZ_JADGLG010000025.1, from coordinate 8,601 downwards.
AAAAAATGTGGCTTCTGGGCGTGGGGCTGCTGGCTGTGTTTTTTGTATTGGGTGTTGCGGCAGGCGGTAACGAATCTTTAGATAACCTGAAGATAACCTGATTAATATACTACTCAGCCTAGCGGTCAGCATCGTATTCGGCATACACGGCAACAGACTGCGCGAACGCAATCTGCTCAAGCGCGGTTATTTGCAGATACCCGAATCGGTTTCGGCACCGAATCCCGAAGCGGCGGTGGCTCTGCATATTTCAAATAATGAAAAACAAGCCGCCCGGCAGAGGCCGGAGCAGAAACGTAACCTTGAGCATGGATGCAGGCCTGCGCTGCGGCTGTTTCCACGGGCGGCTGCCTGCTTTCTTTAACACCGCATCCAATATATTTTCAGACGGCCTTTGATAAGGCACAGGCCGTCTGAAAATAATCTGATTGTTTGATCATCCTTTATTCTTCGGCGGGCATTCTTCGGCAGGCAGACTGGTTACCGCCGCTGGTTGCTGATGCCCATCAGCAGGGCGAGCACCACCATGATCGACAGCGTGGCGGTGCCGCCGTAGCTCACCAGCGGCAGCGGCACGCCCACCACAGGCAGTATGCCGCTGACCATGCCCATATTGACGAAAGCATAGCAGAAAAACGTCATGGTGAGTGCGCCTGCCAGCGTGCGGCTGTAGAGTGTGGGGGCTTTGGCGGCGATGTAGAGGCCGCGCCCGAGTATCAGCAGATAAATCACCAGCAGCAATATGTTGCCGATTAAGCCGAATTCTTCGCCGTAAACCGCGAAAATAAAATCGGTGGTGGCTTCGGGGATATAGTCGAGATGGGTTTGCGTGCCGTTGAGCCAGCCTTTGCCCCAAACACCGCCGGAGCCGATGGCAATCATCGACTGCAAAATATGGTAGCCCGCGCCGAGCGGGTCTTTTGTGGGGTCGAGCAGGGTGAGCACGCGCGTTTTTTGATAATCGTGCATACCGTAGTGCCAAATCAGCGGCAGCGCGGCCACAAAGCCGGCAACGGCGGCAAAAATCACCTTCCACGGCAACCCGGCAAAAAACACCACAAACAGCCCCGAAGCCATAATCAGCGCGGCGGTGCCGAGGTCGGGCTGCTTCAGAATCAGCGCGCCGGGCACCAGCACCAGCGCAATGGCGGCCAAATAGTGATACCAGCGCAGCGACATTTCATAACGCTGGAGAAACCACGCCACCATCATGGGCAGGCCGATTTTCATGATTTCAGACGGCTGAATGCGCACCACACCGATATCGAGCCAGCGTTGTGCGCCATTAACGGTAATGCCGAAAAAATGCACGCCCAACAGTAATACCACCCCTGCGGTATATACGGGCAGGGCAAACACCGCCAGGGTCTGCGGGTGGGTTCTGGCGATAAACCACAGCAAAACAAAGCCCAACACGGTGTGCAGGGTTTTGTTTTCAAGCTGACCGATATCCTGCCCGTCGGCAGAATAAAGCAGAAACAGGCTCATAATGTAAACCGCCAGCATGGCATAAAACAGCCACGGATCCATAGGCTGCCATATGGTGCGTTTGATTCTGTCGAACAGCGTGTCTTCGTTGATGTTCAAGGTGTCGCTCCCGAGGCCGTCTGAACGTTGCCGGCTGTGGCGTAAGCCTGTTGGAACACCGATGCTGCCGGCGGAGAGGCGGGGGCACCGGTTACGGTTTGCGGGGTGTTTTCCTGCTGAGGGGCGGAAGTGCCGGCAGCCTGAACGGCTCCTGCCGGCACACGGCCTGCTTTCAGAGTGAGAAGGTAATAATCGCTCAGGCTGCGCGCCAGCGGTGCGGCACTGGCTCCCCAGCCGCCGTTTTCCAGCAGCACGGCAATGGCGATTTGCGGTTTTTCAACCGGTGCGAAAGAAATAAACCAAGCGTGGTCGCGGTGCTGCTCGGCCAGCGCGGCGGCGTTATAACGCGCCCCCTGTTTAATCTGCACCACTTGGGCGGTGCCGGTTTTGCCGCCCATGGTGTAGGGCAGGCCGTGGCCGATACGGTGGGCGGTGCCGCCCGGCTGCAGCACTCTGGCCATCGCCTGTTTAACGTATTCGAAATTGCTCTGTTTGAACGGAATGCTGCGCTCGGGTTTGGGGCTGATGAGTGTGATTTCGCGCCGCTCGTGATTGATCAGCTCTTTGACCAAATGCGGGCGGTACACTACACCGTCATTGGCAAGAGAGGCGGTGGCATGGGCCATCTGAAGGGGGGTGTAGGCATTATAGCCCTGGCCTATGCTCACCGAAACCATTTCAGACGGCTGCCATTGGCGCGTTTTAGGGTCTTTCGATTTGGCAAACCGTTTGGCTTTCCATTCGCGCGAAGGCAGAATGCCTTTGTATTCATTGGGCAAGTCGATGCCGGTGGGCGAACCCAAGCCGAATTCGGCCAGATAGGGAGCGGTTTTGTCGATGCCCAACTCATAGCCCAGGCGGTAGAAAAACGTGTCGGAGGATACTTGAACCGCTTTACTCAAATTGGCCGAACCGTGGCCTCGGCGTACCGAGTCGCGAAACAGGTGGCGCGAGCCCGGAATGCTCCACGCGCCCGGGGCGGGCACCACCGTGGTTTGGGTGATTTTGCCGCTTTCGAGCAAGGCCATGCCCATAAACGGCTTGAAGGTGGAGCCGGGCGGATACAGGCCTTGTGTTACACGGTTGATCAACGGCCGCTGCCAGTCTTCATTAAGGGCTTTCCAAGTGTCGCTGTCGATGCCGTCAATAAACAGATTGGGGTCGAACGAGGGTTTGGACACAAAGGCCAACACGCCGCCCGTTTGCGGGTTGAGGGCGATAATTGCGCCGCGGCGGCCGTTCATCAGGCGGTCGGCTTCTTGCTGAAGGCGGATATCCATTGCCAGCCGCAGCGTTTGGCCGGTTTTGGCCGGCACGGTTTTCAAAACGCGCACCACATGTCCGTAAGCATCTTTTTCTACTTCCTGATAGCCGGGCGTGCCGTGAAGCTGGCGTTCGTAAAAGCCCTCCAGCCCCGATTTGCCGATATGGGTGCTGCCACGGTAGAGCGAAACAAGGCTTTCTTCTTCAAGTTTTTTTTGGTCGCGGTCGCTGATACGGCCGATATAGCCGAGAAAATGGGCCGTCAGCTCGGGGTAGCGGTAGTTGCGGAATGTGCGTGCGTTGATTTCCACGCCCTTGAAACGGTAAAGTTGGGCAGAAAGACGTGCAGCTTCATCGGGTTGCAGTTTGAGTTTGAGCGGAATATTCTCAAAAGAACGGTATTCGGCGCGGAATTTTCTGAAACGCTTCAAGTCGCCCGGGGTGATGTCCACATACGCCCGCAGGGCTTCGATGGTGTCTTCTGTTTTGCCCTTGATCTCTCCGGGCACGATTTCTAAAGAATAGGCCGGATAGTTGCTGGCCAGCACCACGCCGTTGGTATCGATGATTTCGCCGCGTATCGGCGGGGTGGGCACCAAAGAAATACGGTTGGTGTTGGCTTGGGCCACATACTCGTGGTGTTTGAATACTTGCAGATACACAAACCTGCCCAAAAGCAGGGCAAACAAAACCACCATCAATGCAAAGGCCAACACCAGCCGCAACATAAAATCGCGCTGTCTGCTGGCCACATCGTGATCGTGGCCTGTATATTGGTAGAGGTTGTTGTCCATCAGCGTAAACGGCGTGAGTTAAGCAGGCCGAGCATCACTTTGCTCAGCAGAGGCCACAGCAGCGCACCGACAAACGGCGCGGCAAAGCCCTGCCAATCGGTGAAACGGTGGTCGTGCATCAAGCGTATCAAAGCCATCACCGCCTGATTGCAGAGCAGGGCGCACAACACTGCCACCGCCTGTATGCCGTAGCTGTGCACCATAATCTGCCGTTGCCGCTGCTGCACCAAAAACACCATCACCATATACGACAGCGCGTGCAGGCCGAGCGGCGCGGCGGTGCCGACATCGGCCAGCAGCCCCACGGCAAACGCAATGCCCACACCGACCGACTGGGGTTTGTATAAAGCCCAATAAAGCAGCACCAATGCGGTAAATTCGGGTAGCCAGAAAAACGTTTCAAACGGAAACGGCATAAAATCCAACAACATGGCAAGCATGAAGCCGGATACGGTAATGCGTTTTGGCACGCGGCTGTGAAATTCTTCGGAATCAGTCATGGCTGGAATTAAAGGGCAGGAGGCTGCTGTTGCGGCAGCACCAACACATATTTGCTGCTTCTAAACCCCGAAAGCGGCTTCAGGCCTACCCGGTAATAAGGCGTGCCGTCAGCGCGGGCAACCTGTTCTACCTTGGCTACGGGAATGCCTTCGGGGTAAACGCTGTCAAGGCCGGAGGTGAGTAAAACATCGCCGGGGCGCAAGTCGGCATCGGCGGGAAAATAACGCAGGCTGACTGCACCGCCGCTGCCGTAGAGCAGGCTGCGTACGCCTGTACGCGCCACCATCACCGGCACGATGGTTTTACTGTTGGTCAGCAGCGTCAGCTCGGCAGAAAAAGGCTGCACCTGAGTAATCTGGCCGATAAGCCCGTTTTGATCGATAACGGCATCGCCTTCCTGCAAACCGCTGCGCCCGCCTTTATTGATAATCAGCTTGTCAGACAGCGGATCTTTGCTGTTTGAAATCACTTCGGCACCGCCGCTGATGCGGATACCGCTTTGTTGCAGGCCGTACAGCTTTTTCAGCTCGGCCAGCTCGCGGGTTTGCACAGACAAGCGGGCATCTGAAAGTTTCAGACGGCCGTTTTCTTCGTTCAGGCGTTTGTTGTCGGCCATGAGGTTTGCCTGCGACTGCATAAACCCGGCCACATAGCGGTAAAGGTTTACCGGTTGGTTGGCCAGCCATTGCAGCGGATAAAGCGTGGTAGCCGCATAGCCTTTGGCGTGTTGCACGGCGGCATAGCGGTTATCGAGCAGCATCAGCGCCACACCGGCAATGGAGAGCACAATCAGCTTGCTCAGCGGCTTCATGCCTTTTTGGGCGAAATTCAACGACGGTTCAGACATAATCTTTCAGACGGCCTGCTGCAGTGGTTTGGCTGTTAAGGGTTGACCACAAAAATCGAATTCAGTTTGCCGATCATATCCAAAGCCTTGCCCGAGCCGCGCGCCACGCAGGTGAGCGGATCTTCGGCAATCATCACCGGCAGGCCGGTTTCTTCGGCCAGCAGACGGTCTAAACCTTTGAGCAGCGCACCGCCGCCGGTCAGCACCAAGCCGCGTTCGGCAATATCGGCACCCAGTTCGGGCGGCGTTTGCTCCAAAGCGTTTTTTACCGATTGGACAATTTGGTTGAGCGGCTCGGTTAAGGCTTCCAACACCTCGTTGGAGCTGATGGTGAAGGCACGGGGAATGCCCTCGGCCAGATTGCGGCCTTTCACTTCGATTTCATTGACTTCCATGCCTGGAAAGGCCGAGCCGATTTTGGTTTTGATTTCTTCGGCGGTGGCCTCGCCGATCAGCATGCCGTAGTTGCGGCGCACATAATTGATGATGCTCTCGTCAAACGCATCGCCGCCCACGCGGATAGAGTGCGAATACACCACGCCCGAAAGCGAAATCACGCCCACTTCGGTGGTGCCGCCGCCGATGTCCACCACCATGCAGCCGGTAGGCTCCTCAATCGGCAGCCCCGCGCCGATGGCCGCGGCCATCGGCTCTTCAATCAGGTTTACGCTGGATGCGCCTGCCGCCAGCGCCGAATCGCGGATAGCCTTGCGCTCCACCTGGGTCGAACCGCAGGGCACGCAAATCACGATGCGGGGCGCGGCTGCAAAACGGCTGTTGTTCACCTTTTTGATAAACTGCTTGAGCATTTTTTCGGTAACGTTGAAATCGGCAATCACACCGTCTTTCATCGGGCGGATTGCCTGGATACTGCCCGGGGTGCGTCCCAACATTTTCTTGGCTTCGGTGCCTACGGCTAAAATCGCGCTTTTGCCGTGGGCGGCATCGTTCTGCATGGCCACCACCGAAGGCTCGTCCAACACAACCCCTTTGTTGCGGATATAAATCAAGGTGTTGGCCGTGCCCAAATCAATAGCCAGATCATTGGAAAAATAGCGGGTGAGAAAGCGAAACATAGACATTTCCTAATGTGGATATATTTTGTTAAACAATAAAAAGATAATGGCGGCACAGCTTTTTCAGACGGCCTTTTGTTATTAAAATGCTCGGAAATCACCATGCCGAAAGATTGGGTTTCGGTTATAATCGCCTGCTGAGCGGAGCAATAACCGGATAAACGCGTAATAATACCCCAGTTTCGGTATTTGCAGAATTAATTTTAAGGATTTTTTATGGCACTCACCCTGAGCGATGTAGAGAAAATCGCCCGTCTTTCCCGCCTGAGCCTTACCGATGCGGAAAAAGCGCAAAACCTGAAAGAATTGAATGACATATTTTCATTAGTGGAAAAAATGCAAACCGTAAACACTGACGGTATCGAACCGATGGCACACCCGCATGAAGCCGCCCTGCGCCTGCGCGGAGATGCCGTAACCGAAACCGACCGTGCCGCCCAATACCAAGCTGTTGCGCCCGAAGTGCGCAACCGTTTGTATATCGTTCCCCAAGTGATTGAAGATTAAACCGTTTAATTTTTCAGACGGCCTGCTGCACCTGAATCTTGAGGCCGTCTGAAAAAGTTGGAAACCGCGAAATGACCGCATACACCCTCAAACAAGCCGGCCAACTGCTGCAGGCCAAAAAAATTTCCGCAGTCGAGCTCGCCCAAGAATATCTGGCCGCCATCGATGCCGCAAACCCCGCCATCAACGGTTACATCACTTTAGATAAAGAAAAAACTTTGGCTGAAGCCCAAGCCGCCGATGCGCGCATTGCCGCCGGCAACGCCACCGCGCTGACCGGCGTTCCGATTGCCTATAAAGATATTTTCTGCCAAACCGGCTGGCGCAGTGCCTGTGCCAGCAGAATGCTCGATAATTTCGTGTCACCCTACACCGCCACCGTGGTGCAGAACCTGCTCGATGCCGGCATGGTTACGCTCGGCCGCACCAATATGGACGAATTTGCCATGGGCTCCACCAACGAAACTTCGTTTTACGGTGCCGCCAGAAACCCGTGGAATCTTGAAAACGTGCCCGGCGGCTCGTCCGGCGGTTCCGCCGCCGTGGTCGCCGCCCGTTTGACACCCGCTGCGCTTGGCTCCGACACCGGCGGCTCCATCCGCCAGCCCGCCTCACACTGCGGCATCACCGGCATCAAGCCCACCTACGGTATCGTTTCCCGCTTCGGCATGGTCGCCTATGCCTCCAGCTTCGACCAGGCCGGCCCGATGGCGCAAACCGCCGAAGACTGCGCGATTTTATTAAACAGCATGGCCAGTTTCGATACGCGCGATTCCACCAGCTTGGAACGCGAAAAAGAAGACTACACCCGCGACTTAAACCGGCCGCTCAAAGGCTTGAGGGTCGGTTTGCCGAAAGAATACTTGGGCGCAGGCAACAGTGCCGATGTTCAGACGGCCTTGCAGGCTGCCATCGATTTGCTCAAATCGATGGGTGCCAAAATGGTGGAGGTTTCCCTGCCGCAAACCGAATTATCGATTCCCGCCTATTATGTGCTCGCTTCTGCCGAAGCCGGCACCAATCTGTCGCGCTATGACGGCGTGCGCTACGGCCACCGCGCCGCCCGATTCGGCGATTTGGAAGAAATGTACAGCCACACCCGCGCCGAAGGCTTCGGCAGCGAAGTGAAGCGCCGCATCATGATCGGCACTTATGTGTTGAGCCACGGTTATTACGATGCCTATTACCTGAAAGCGCAAAAACTGCGCCGCTTGGTCGCCAACGATTTTCAGACGGCCTTCACGCAATGCGATGTGATACTCGCGCCCACCGCACCGACCACCGCGCCCAAACTCGGCAGCGATATCAACGACCCCGTGCAGATGTATTTGAGCGACATCTACACCATCGCCGTCAACCTCGCCGGCCTGCCCGCGCTGGCCCTGCCCGCCGGTTTCGGTTCAGACGGCCTGCCCGTGGGCGTGCAGTTAATCGGCAATTATTTCACCGAAGCGAAAATTTTGGGGGCAGCGCATCAGATGCAGCTGAATAGCGGTTGGCATAGCAGAATGCCTAAATAAAAAAATGACTTTATTTTATTGAAGGAGAAACTATGCACGGAAAAGTTAAATGGTTTAATAAGATAAAGGGTTTGGCTCGATTATTGGTGAAGACTCCAAAGAGTATTACTACGACTCCAAAGAGTATTACTACAATGTAAGAGATGTTCAAGGTGCAGACTTGCCTGAAAATAATGGTAATGAAGTGGCATTCGAGCCTTCTCAAAATAAATGCGGCTTAAAAGCGGTTGAAGTAAAATTATTGGCAAAAAATAAGGGGCTGTACTAGATAACTAGGGAAATTTAACTTCAGGTTAGAATAATCCCTATGAGAAAAAGTCGTTTAAGTCAGTACAAGCAAAACAAACTGATTGAACTATTTGTTGCAGGTGTTACCGCCCGCACAGCGGCGCAATTAGTTAGCGTCAATAAAAATACCGCTGCCTATTACTTCCACCGTTTGCGCTTACTTATCTATCACAACAGCCCGCATCTGGAAATGCTTGATGGTGAAGTAGAAGTTGATG
>NZ_JADGLG010000257.1:0-220 GCF_015235335.1 Neisseria sp. 19428wB4_WF04 | reverse complement strand
CCACCGCCCCGATGATCAGCGTAGACGCGCCGGACAACAGCAGCGACAACACCCCGACCATCAGCGGCAAAACCGATGCGCCCGCCGGTTCGGTGGTAACCGTAGTGGTAACCGGTTCGGACGGCCAGAGCCAAACCGTTACCACCACCGTCAAGGCAGACGGCAGCTACAGCGTAGACGTGCCCAAAGCCCTGCCCGACGGCGGCTACACCGCCGAAGC
>NZ_JADGLG010000256.1:0-223 GCF_015235335.1 Neisseria sp. 19428wB4_WF04 | reverse complement strand
CAAAGCCAAACCGTTACCACCACCGTCAAGGCAGACGGCAGCTACAGCGTAGACGTGCCCAAAGCCCTGCCCGACGGCGGCTACACCGCCGAAGCCTCGGTGAAAGACCCCGCCGGCAACGAAGGCAAAGCCAAAGACAACGGCTCGGTCGACACCACCGCCCCGATGATCAGCGTAGACGCGCCGGACAACAGCAGCGACAACACCCCGACCATCAGCGGCA
>NZ_JADGLG010000255.1:0-226 GCF_015235335.1 Neisseria sp. 19428wB4_WF04 | reverse complement strand
CATCAACTTCTACTTCACCATCAAGCATTTCCAGATGCGGGCTGTTGTGATAGATAAGTAAGCGCAAACGGTGGAAGTAATAGGCAGCGGTATTTTTATTGACGCTAACTAATTGCGCCGCTGTGCGGGCGGTAACACCTGCAACAAATAGTTCAATCAGTTTGTTTTGCTTGTACTGACTTAAACGACTTTTTCTCATAGGGATTATTCTAACCTGAAGTTAAAT
>NZ_JADGLG010000254.1:0-227 GCF_015235335.1 Neisseria sp. 19428wB4_WF04 | reverse complement strand
GACTTGGTCAACAAATTGGAAGCAGACAAAGACGAAGGCCGTCTGAAACTAACCGAACAGCAATGTCGGTACGATTTGTTGATTCTTGATGAGTTGGGGGATCTGCCGTTTAGTCAGAAAGGCGGGGTGCTGCTGTTTCATCTGATGAGCCAACTGCATGAAAGGACGAGTGTTGTCATGACGACCAATTTGGCTTTTAGTGAATGGGTGAAGCTGTTTATGGATGA
>NZ_JADGLG010000253.1:0-227 GCF_015235335.1 Neisseria sp. 19428wB4_WF04 | reverse complement strand
GACTTGGTCAACAAATTGGAAGCAGACAAAGACGAAGGCCGTCTGAAACTAACCGAACAGCAATGTCGGTACGATTTGTTGATTCTTGATGAGTTGGGGTATCTGCCGTTTAGTCAGAAAGGCGGGGTGCTGCTGTTTCATCTGATGAGCCAACTGCATGAAAGGACGAGTGTTGTCATGACGACCAATTTGGCTTTTAGTGAATGGGTGAAGCTGTTTATGGATGA
>NZ_JADGLG010000252.1:0-228 GCF_015235335.1 Neisseria sp. 19428wB4_WF04 | reverse complement strand
TCATCCATAAACAGCTTCACCCATTCACTAAAAGCCAAATTGGTCGTCATGACAACACTCGTCCTTTCATGCAGTTGGCTCATCAGATGAAACAGCAGCGCACCGCCTTTCTGACTAAACGGCAGATCCCCCAACTCATCAAGAATCAACAAATCGTACCGACATTGCTGTTCGGTTAGTTTCAGACGGCCTTCGTCTTTGTCTGCTTCCAATTTGTTGACCAAGTCC
>NZ_JADGLG010000251.1:0-229 GCF_015235335.1 Neisseria sp. 19428wB4_WF04 | reverse complement strand
TCATCCATAAACAGCTTCACCCATTCACTAAAAGCCAAATTGGTCGTCATGACAACACTCGTCCTTTCATGCAGTTGGCTCATCAGATGAAACAGCAGCGCACCGCCTTTCTGACTAAACGGCAGATACCCCAACTCATCAAGAATCAACAAATCGTACCGACATTGCTGTTCGGTTAGTTTCAGACGGCCTTCGTCTTTGTCTGCTTCCAATTTGTTGACCAAGTCCA
>NZ_JADGLG010000250.1:0-231 GCF_015235335.1 Neisseria sp. 19428wB4_WF04 | reverse complement strand
AATAGCTCTCATCCAATTCTATAGCGCCCTCAAAAACCTGATCTGCTTCCAAAGCCAAATGATGGCTGATAACAAGACGGATTTTACGGTAGAAGAGAATAGCCGTATTGGGCTGAATACCTAAGATATCGGCAGCAGAACGTGCGGTTACTTCCAATACAAAATATTCAAGCAGTTTTCTTTGCAGACTCTTCTTTAACTTACAGTGGGTTATCTTCATTTTGGCAGCCT
>NZ_JADGLG010000249.1:0-231 GCF_015235335.1 Neisseria sp. 19428wB4_WF04 | reverse complement strand
GCCATAAATCATCAAGCCCGCCGCCGTGGGAATAACAGCAAGTAAACTCTAAAAATCAATGTCTTGTTTTTTAAACCGCACACAAGCATCAGGCCGTCTGAAAGCATTTTCAGACGGCCTGAATCTTACCGAAACCTGCAAATCGGGCGGCGGCCGCTGCCATAAATCATCAAGCCCGCCGCCGTGGGAATAACAGCAAGTAAACTCTAAAAATCAATGTCTTGTTTTTTA
>NZ_JADGLG010000248.1:0-232 GCF_015235335.1 Neisseria sp. 19428wB4_WF04 | reverse complement strand
GCGCATCGGTTTTGCCGCTGATGGTCGGGGTGTTGTCGCTGCTGTTGTCCGGCGCGTCTACGCTGATCATCGGGGCGGTGGTGTCGACCGAGCCGTTGTCTTTGGCTTTGCCTTCGTTGCCGGCGGGGTCTTTCACCGAAGCTTCGGCGGTGTAGCCGCCGTCGGGCAGGGCTTTGGGCACGTCTACGCTGTAGCTGCCGTCTGCCTTGACGGTGGTGGTAACGGTTTGGCT
>NZ_JADGLG010000024.1:0-36928 GCF_015235335.1 Neisseria sp. 19428wB4_WF04 | reverse complement strand
GAGCAGGACAACTGCAAAAAGGAGCAGAGTCTGCCCTGCTCGACATCGCCCTAAAATCCCTCAGCAAAGGATTGTGAGCATCAAAAAACGGGCCAAATCAGCCCGTTCATTTTTATTTCACTGTGTGCAACAGCATTACAAATCCGCCATCCCACATCAACCCAACCAGTCCCGCCTAATCCCATTTATCTCACAGACCACTATATATTTATCTCACTTGGTTTCAGCGGAAAGCGCAAAAAGTGCAAAATAATAGAACAGCATGAAATGACCGGCCGTCTGAAAGTTTTGGATTGCTTTCAGACGGCCTTGTGTTTTGCCGGCTGTGCGCTGCGCAAACGCGGCGCGATAGTGAAATCCTGTTATTTCTGTTAGGGTTTTGCTGCGCTTTGTCTTGCCGTATCTGTAGCGGCTTGCTGTTTTTGCACCGGAAAGGAAGTGGATTCACGGCAGCCGGCTTGTTTGAAATCAGTAATCAGCCGGCGGGAGGAAGGCAGCAGGCGGGTGAGAGCGGGCGGGCACCGCTGCCGTTACTTTAAAATAGGCGATAAACGGTTATGGATTAGCAGTTTTCCGATGCGCGGGCAAAAAAAGGGGTGGCATACAGCCACACCCAAACACACACATCAAGAGGAAAGAGATGAAAAATAAAACTATTGTTTTTCGGGGCTTTTGCCTGCCTGGCGTTTCACCCAAAAAAATAAAACCGTTGCGATAACCATCACTAAGATAATGGTTAATAAAGATAAAATGCCGACAGGCGATTTAAACAGTTCGCTTAAGAGTTCCATCGTTTGTGCCCCGATTGGTTTGTTATTCAGTTTAGGTGCGATTATAGGTTAAAACGGTTATCCGGCTTTGACACAGGTCAATCTTAGCAAAACCGGCCCGGGAAATCTGTTTGGCAGAGTCGGCGCGGTGCGGGGAAGGGAGGGGTTATCATGGCGGTTTTCGGTATCAATGAGCGGTAGAGCCAATCTAATCTAGAATCTAAAATAATGACAATAATAACGGCACCGCCCCACCTTGGTTTAAAGAAAACGGTTTTATCAGCCGCGAAAGGGCCAGTAGAAAATCGGCGGTGCGCCATTTGGGCAGCCTGCATTCCGTTGCCTTGTCGTTATTTTGAAGTGAATGAGCTATCATGCCGGCTTATTGCCGATGCCGTCTGAAACCGATGGATATTTATGAACAGCCTGATTACCCTGATTTCGATTCTGTTGCCGCTTTGTCTCGGTTTTTTTATCAATCTGCCGAAGGTTTATCTGAACATTATCGATAAGGCACTGGCCTGGTTGGTGTATGCGGTTTTACTGCTGATCGGTGTGTCGCTCTCGCAGGTGGAAAATCTGGGTGCTCAAATCGACACCATTATCGGGGCTGCGGCTTTGCTGTTTGTGTGCGTTATCGGCCTGAACCTTGCGGTGTTGGTGTGGTTTGACCGCCGCTATCCGTGGCAGAGTGCAGCTGCAGGCAAAAAGGTGCGGGTGGGCGTTGCCGGCAGCGTCAAACAGATAAGCTGCGTGGTGTCGGGTTTCTTGGCCGGCAGAGTTTTGCAGGATAATTGGCTGCCGCCTGAGCGTGCGGGCACTTATTGCCTGATGCTGCTGGTGTTGCTGGTAGGCATACAGTTGCGCAGCAGCGGCATCACGCTGCGCCGGGTGCTGATTAACCGGCGTGGCATGCAAACCGCAGTTTTAACAACCGTGTCTTCGCTGCTGGGCGGGCTGCTGTTTGCCGCGCTGATGCCCGGAGTGTCGTGGAGCCGGGGTTTGGCGCTTGCGTCCGGTTTCGGCTGGTATTCGCTTTCGGGCATTGTGATAACCGAGGCCTACGGCCCCGTGTGGGGCAGCGTTGCACTGCTGAACGATTTGGCGCGCGAGTTTTTCGCTTTGGCATTTATTCCCGCGCTGATGCGCCGCCACCCGGGCGCGGCGGTGGGTGCGGGCGGCGCTACCAGCCTGGATTTCACATTGCCGGTGATTCAAAGCTCAGGCGGGTTGGAGATGGTGCCGCCGGCCATCAGTTTCGGCTTTATCATCAATGTTGCTGCTCCGTTTTTAATGGTGTTTTTTTCGAGCGTACACTTTTAGCGGAGCGGCTTGCCGCCGTGTGCTTAATTTGGCACAATGCGCCGACAGTTTTTTGCAGCAACAGAGATTCAGCATTTCACATTATAAAGAACACGCCATGCCGCCACGCCTCAGACGACACGAAAAAATCATTGCCCTTGTGCGCGAACACAGCTTTATGCCGATCGAACAGCTCGCCCGCGAGCTTGATGTTACCCCGCAGACCATACGCCGCGACATCAACCAGCTTTGCGAAGAAAACCTGCTGCGGCGTTATCACGGCGGCGCCACTTTGGGCGAGAGCCTCGAAAACGAAGATTTCAACACCCAAAAAGCCAAGCTGCAAAGCGAAAAAGCCCATATTGCCGATTTGATTGCCGAGCATATTCCCGATAACGCCTCGCTGTTTCTCAGCATAGGCTCCACCATCGAAGCGGTGGCGATGGCTTTGGTGAAAAAGCGCAAAAACCTCTGCATCATCACCAACAATATCCATGTGGCGGCCATTGTGTCGGGGCGCAGCGACTACACCGTGATTATCACTTCAGGCGTGGTACGCCCGATAGACGGCGGCGTAACCGGCGTGGCAACGGTGGATTTTATCAACCAGTTTAAAACCGATTATGCCGTGTTGAGCGCATCGGGCATTGATGCAGACGGCTCGCTGCTCGATTTCGACTATAAAGAAGTCAGCGTGATGCAGGCCATGATTGCCAACGCCCGCATCTGTTATCTGGGCGTGGATCACAGCAAGTTCGGGCGCAACGCGCTGGTGCGCATAGGCAGCATCAGCGAATTTGATGCCGTGTTTACCGACCGGGGGCCCGATGAGGCGATGTGCAAACGGCTGGAAGAAGCAGGCGTGAAATGCCTGATTGCCGATAACGCAAAATAATGAAAAGGCCGTCTGAAAACGCAATATGGTTTTTCAGACGGCCTGTTGTTTCTGTTTGCCGTTCTATTTCAGAACCACCGCTTAAAAGCCCCAGCGTAGGTTGCGTATGGTGCCGATTGCCTCATTAATCACACCCAAGCCGCCCGAAGTGGTGCGCATGGTATCCCTGATGCCTTCGTGTTTGTTTCTGCGCTTTTGCTCCTCTAAAGCGATTTCCTCTGCCGTGTTGGTTCTCTGGCGGCGCTGCTGCTCCAATTCAGACCGGCTCAACTCGGCAGACATTCGGTTTCTTCCCGCCTTAATGGCGGCAGAATCATCGCCGATCGCCATATTGCCGGCAGAGTTCGGCGATGCGCAGGCAGCCAAAACACAAGCTGCAAATAAGGCGGATATTAATTTATTCATTGCTTCCACTCCTTTAAATGGAAAGGTTCGGTTGAAAACGAAACATCAGCTAAAAATCAGCGGATAAGGTAAACTCCGTTAAGCCCTTTATATGCGCGGTTGACGGCATCGGCCTCATCCATCATCTCTTCGCGGCGTTCGGCTCTGCGTTCAGCCCGCTCTTCCCGCTCTGCTTTCTGGATAGCGAGCCTGTTTTCATAAAGCTGCTGTTGCTGGGATTGGGAGGAAACAAAGCGTTGGTCGGCATAAGTGCAGCCGCCAAGCAGCAGCACGGCAGCGAAAGCGGGGATTAACAAATTGTTCACAAAAATCTCCAAAAATAATTTTTCAAAAAATCGAAGAACTTTAATTTTTATATCTAGTTTAAAATAAAATAAAATAAAATAAAATAAAATAATGTAAATATATTGCCGGCGAATAGTCGGTTGCAATGACAATGCCTTTACAAATACTTTGGATGCAAAATGCTTGAATGCCGAACACCGGGCTTCCCGCTTGCGCGGAAATGACAGCAGATAAATTTCTTGTGTTTTTGAAATGTTGCAAAGGCATCAGGCCGTCTGAAAAATCCTGCCTGATACAAACTTTTCAGACGGCCTGATACGGTATATTGAAATATAAAATTCAGAGCGGCCGGCCGTTTCAGACGGCCTGAATATTGGGAAAGGCCGGGCTGCCTGCATTTTCTCTTACACTTTAAACTATGCCCGGCAGCCCGAGGCCTTGCAAAAATATCCTGCCGCCTGAAAAGCCGCAGTGCCGCTGTCGGCTTCACGATTCCGCTGCGCTGCCCCGCGCGGGCGGAGGCTTGGGAAGATATTGAAGCATCGATAAAACAAACACTTGGGCGACAAACGCTTGGTTTTCCGCCTGCGCGCCGATAGCGGCAGACAAATTTTTGTGTTGTTTTTTGAATGTAGGCAAGGCTCTTCAGGCCGTCTGAAAAAAGCCTGCCGGATGCAAACTTTTCAGACGGCCCGATACGGCGCGTTGAAATATAAAATACAGAGCGGCCGGCCGTTTCAGACGGCCTGAATATTGGGAAAAGGCCGGGCGGTTTGCATTTTCTCTTTACACTTTAAACTATGCCCGGCAGCCGTGGTTTTCTGCTCAAACAATGGTTTGGCGGTTTTGCGTATGCGCAAAAAACTATGTGGTTTCGCCGTGCCTTTGTGGATTACTGACAATGCCCGAAAATCCCGACAGGTTTTTCAGGCAAACGGGCAAAAAAGAAAAAGGTAAACAACGCCGGGGTTTCCTACCCCAAAGGCCGTCTGAAATATTGGGTTTCAAACGGCATGATATGGCGTATCGAGGTATAAAATTATAGAGCAGCGGCCGTTTCAGACGGCCTGCAGACGGCTTGATGATGTTGGTGCAGCAACGGTTGGTCAGTTTATTTGCAGGGAAAACGTTGCGATATCCCTGCGGCTTCATGTTGGATTTCGGCTTGCCGTTTCTGCGCAGAAGCGTTTACCCGTTGCAGTCTGCCGCGCCGCAGGGTTATTTTCTGCCTTGATGTTTGATGGCAGGCTGAAATAGGGCGGAGAAAATGCATCATCCCGCCGCGCAGGCAGTATAATATCCCCCATCATTCCGCATGCTTTTTTATCTTGCAACTTAAAACTTGAACCATGATGAACAAAGACCAATTCGCCGACAACCACTTTATCCGCACCATCATCGAAGACGACCTGCAAAGCGGCCGGCACAGCGCGGTGCACACCCGCTTTCCGCCCGAACCCAACGGCTATCTGCACATCGGCCACGCCAAATCCATCTGCCTGAATTTCGGTGTGGCTTATGTTTATGACGGCCTGTGCAACCTGCGTTTTGACGACACCAACCCCGAAAAAGAAAATCAGGAATACGTTGATTCGATTAAAGAAGACGTGAGATGGCTGGGCTTTGAATGGGCAGGCAGGCCGCATTATGCCTCCGACTATTTCGACCAACTCTTCGATTATGCAGTCGGCCTGATTAAAGAGGGAAAAGCCTATGTGGACGATTTGACCGCAGAAGAAATGCGCCAATACCGCGGCACGCTCACCGAGCCGGGCAGAAACAGCCCCCACCGCGACCGCAGCATCGAAGAAAACCTTGATTTGTTTTACAAAATGCGCGATGGTGCCTTCCCCGACGGCAGCAAAACCCTGCGCCTGAAAATCGACATGGCCTCGGGCAACGTGAATATGCGCGACCCCGTGATATACCGCATCCGCCGCGCCCGCCACCACAGCACCGGCGACAGATGGTGCATCTACCCGATGTACGACTACACCCATGCCGTTTCCGATGCCATCGAAGGCATCACCCATTCACTGTGCACACTCGAATTCGAAGCCCACCGCCCGCTCTACGACTGGGTGCTCGACAATATTCCCGCGCCGCACCCGATCCGCCCGCGCCAATACGAATTTTCGCGCCTGGAGCTTTTATATTCCATCACCTCCAAGCGCAAACTCAGCCAGCTGGTTTCAGACGGTCACGTTTCCGGCTGGGACGACCCGCGTATGCCCACCATATCCGGTATGCGCCGCAGGGGCTACACCCCCGAAGGGCTGCGCCTGTTTGCCAAGCGCGCAGGCATTTCCAAATCAGAAAACACAGTCGATATGAGCGTACTCGAAGGCGCAGTGCGCGAAGAATTGGAAAATTCCGCCCCGCGCCTGATGGCAGTGTTGGATCCGATTAAAGTAACACTCACCAATTTTTCAGACGGCCTCACCCAAAGCCGCAGCGCACCATTCCACCCCAACCACCCCGAAATGGGCGAGCGGGAAGTTCCGATTTCGCAAACCGTCTATATCGAAGCCGGCGACTTCAGCGAAAACCCGCCCGCCGGCTGGCAGCGTCTGACTCCCGGCGGCGAAGTGCGCCTGCGCTACAGCTATGTGATCAAGTGCAACGAAGTCGTGAAAGACGAAAACGGAAACATCATCGAACTCAAATGCAGCATCGACCACAACACCTTGGGCAAAAAGCCCGAAGGCCGCAAAGTGAAAGGCGTGATTCACTGGGTTTCCGCCGAACACGCCGCCGAAATCAAAGTGCGCCTTTACGATCGCCTGTTTACCGTTGAACGCCCCGATGCCGTACGCGGCGAAGACGGCAATTATCTGCCGTTTACCGATTTTCTCAACCCCGAATCGGCAAAAGAAACCACCGCCTACGCCGAAACCGCCGCACTTGGCCTGCCTCCCGAAAGCCGCCGCCAATTTGAACGGCTGGGCTATTTCGTTACCGACCGCCGCGACCACCGCCCCGATGCCCCTGTGTTCAACCGCACCGTCAGCCTGAAAGACACCCGGCAGGAAAAATAGACCGATGGATAAACACAGGCCGTCTGAATGGTTTTCAGACGGCTTGCGGTCATCTATATTAATGGAATATTTAGTAATAGGATATTTCAGTTAGGGTGGAAATATTTGTTTGATGCGGTTTTGATAGGCTGTTGTCCGGTTTTAGCTTGCCGCATCTGCGGTGGCTGTTGATTGTCGTGTAATGCTCGGAGGTGGGGGGGCTGTGGGGTGTCAATATGTTTGACACTGCCTGCTGAATTCTCTAAAATCCGATTCCGACAAAAATTTTGTCGTTCT
The DNA here is from genome assembly GCF_015235335.1 of Neisseria sp. 19428wB4_WF04. Classification (NCBI taxonomy): domain Bacteria; kingdom Pseudomonadati; phylum Pseudomonadota; class Betaproteobacteria; order Neisseriales; family Neisseriaceae; genus Neisseria; species Neisseria sp. 19428wB4_WF04. Next base: position 29,957 of record NZ_JADGLG010000024.1, on the reverse strand, counting down.
TTCTGCCGTATCGGCAATCGAATCCCTAAGTATCTTTGAAATTTCGGACGCTCCGTTGCTGTCTGGTTTTCCGTTCTTGCCCATCATTAATACATTATTTCTATTTTATGCACGTTTCCGAACTACAAACCCAACACATTTCCCGATTACTGGAAATGGCTGAACAGCATGGCATTGAAAATGCCAACCGTTTCCGCAAACAAGATTTGGTTTTTGCCATTGTGCGCCAGATGATGAAGCAGGGTGAATCGTTTACCTGCTCGGGTACGCTTGAAATTCTGCCAGACGGTTTCGGTTTTTTGCGCAGTGCCGACACTTCCTATCTGGCCGGCCCGGACGATATTTATGTGTCGCCCAGCCAAATCCGCCGCTTCAACCTGCACACCGGCGATACCATTGAAGGCAGTGTGCGTGTGCCTAAAGACAATGAGCGTTATTTTGCGCTGGTGCGTTTGGACAGCATCAACGGCGATAATCCCGAGGTGTGCAAACATAAAATTCTGTTTGAAAACCTCACGCCGCTTTTTCCTACCACGCAGTTCAAACTGGAGCGCGACATCAAGGCCGAAGAGAATATCACCGGCCGCGCCGTTGATTTGGTTTCGCCGATAGGCTTCGGCCAGCGCGCGCTTTTGGTGGCACCGCCGAAAACCGGTAAAACCGTAATGCTGCAAAACATTGCGCATGCCGTTACGGCCAATTACCCCGAGGTGGAGCTGATTGTTCTGCTGATTGACGAGCGGCCGGAAGAAGTAACCGAAATGTCGCGCAGCGTGCGCGGCGAAGTGGTGGCTTCTACTTTTGACGAGCCGGCGCAGCGTCATGTGCAGGTGGCCGAAATGGTGATTGAAAAAGCCAAGCGCATGGTGGAACACAAAAAAGATGTGGTGATTCTGCTGGATTCCATCACCCGGCTGGCGCGCGCCTACAACACCGTGGTGCCGGCTTCGGGCAAAATCCTCACCGGCGGCGTGGATGCCAATGCGCTGCACCGCCCGAAACGCTTTTTCGGCGCGGCGCGCAATGTGGAAGAGGGCGGCTCGCTCACCATTATCGCCACTGCGCTGGTGGATACCGGCAGCCGCATGGACGATGTGATTTTCGAAGAGTTTAAAGGCACGGGCAATATGGAGCTCAATCTCGACCGCCGCATTGCCGAAAAACGGGTGTTCCCCGCCATCAACATCAACAGATCCGGCACACGCCGCGAAGAGTTGCTGGTGCCCAACGACCAGCTTCAGCGTATGTGGCTGTTGCGCAAGTTTCTGCACCCGATGGACGAAATCGAAGCCACCGAGTTTTTGGTGGGCAAGCTCAGAGATTCTAAAGACAACAATGAATTTTTTGAACTGATGCGCGGCAGATAACCATACAGGCCGTCTGAAAATTTCAGACGGCCTTCCGTCAACTAAGGCTTGAGGGCTTATGCAGACAATGAACTGGCAGCAACTGCTTTCTACCCGGCGTTTCCGTTTGAAAGACGGCGAAATTGTGCCTACGGTAACGCCCTCCACCCAAGAAGGTGCCGATGCGCTGCGCACCGATTTCCACATCGATTACGACCGCGTAGTGTTTTCGGGCGCATTCCGCCGTTTGGGGCGCAAAACGCAGGTGCATCCGTTTGCCGAACACGACCACACCCACAACCGACTTACCCACAGCGTGGAAGTGGCCAGCGTGGGACGCAGCTTAGGCAACCGGGTGGGCGTGATGATGCAGGCCGGCGGCTTTCTGCCGCAGGGCAACACCCCGGGCGATATCGGCGCAGTGGTGCAGGTGGCGTGTTTGGCGCATGATTTGGGCAACCCGCCGTTCGGCCATACCGGTGAAGACGCGCTGCGCGACTGGTTCCGCAATCCCGCCCACAACCATTATCTCGAACCGTTGAGCGAAGCCCAGCGCAATGATGTGCAGACTTACGAAGGCAATGCCCACAGCCTGCGCATTTTGGCCAACCTGGAAATGTATCGCGGCAAGGGCGGTATGCGGCTCACGGCTGCCGCCATCGGCACATTGCTGAAATACCCGTGGACCACGCTAGAGCCCGCCGGCCGCAAAAAATTCAATATCTACCAAACCGAGCTGCCTTTTATCCGCCGCGTGGCCGAAGAATTGGGACTAATCGGGCAGGGCGGCGACCGCTGGGCACGCCACCCCTTGTCTTATCTGATGGAGGCGGCAGACGACATCTGCTACGCCCTGCTTGATTTGGAAGATGCGGTTGAAATCGGCCTGCTCGGCGATGCCGAAGTGGAAAGCATTTTGGCCGAGCTCACCTTCACCGAAACGGCGGGCGCATGGCAGGCGCAAAGCAGCCTGCAACGCTGCGCCATGTTGCGCGGCATGGCCATCGGGCGGGCGATTGAAGATGTGGCGCAAACCTTTATGACGCATCAGCACGATTTGCTCTCCAACCAATTTCAGGGCAGGGATCTGCTTGCTTTGTGCAGCCCCGAAGTGCAAAACACGCTCGAGAAAGCCAAAGAGCTGGCACGCACGCGCATTTTCCGCCACCAAAGCAAGCTGATGACTGAAATCGCGGCTTTTCCGTGTTTGGGTTTGATTCTCGACCTGCTGGTTCCCGCCGCTTATGCGCTGGTTACTCAGAGGCAGGTGAGTGCGCGCCAGTCGCTGGCTTTGGAGCTGCTGAAAAACAGCGATCCGGTTACCCGTAACGACAGTCTTTATGAAGCCTATATGAAGATTCTCGATTTTGTCGGCGGCATGACCGACAACGCCGCTGCCAAAATGGCACGGGAAGTGTCGGGTATCGGCATGGTGTAGTGGACAGGCATACAGATTGCGGTTGGTGCACGCAACACCGCCCGCGTCTGCAACCATCACAATCCGAACCTATCCACAAGCGGCCGGCGGTCGTCTGAAAAGCCGAAATGCCGCTACCGGCTCCGTAAGTCTGCTGCGCAGCTCCCGAGCAGGCAGAATCGGAATGAAAATACCGAATACCGGTTAAACAAATCTTGAAATGCCGAACATTGGAATTTATGCCTGAGGGAAATTGCGGCAAACACACTTTTGGCGGTGTTTTTTTTGAATGTTACACAAGTTTCAGCCTGTTAAAACCCGCTTTGGCCGTCTGAAACCATCCGCCCCGCCCTTGCCTGCTTGGAGTATCTGTTATGGCTTTAACAACCCGGCACTTGGTTGAAGCAGGGACAGAGGGTAGTTTCAGACGGCCTTGATGATTCTGCAAAAATTTCGGCCTGTATTGATAACAAACTGCCGTAGGGTCGGACTCATGTTGGAATCATGGAAGCCTTGCCTTGCTTTGTTGCAGCGGCTGCCGTCTTGCCTGTTTGGGCGGGTTGGTTGTTGCCGAACTGCGGTGGCCGGCTTGGCCGGCCGCCCGAAAACATAAGCCGAAGCCGGTTGGGCACAATATTCAGGCCAACACGCCCAAAATCACGCTGTCGGCTTGGAATATGGCACTTGCCTTTTGGCCGGGATGCAGGTCGAGCTGCTCGGTGCTCTGCATGGTGATGCCCGCCGTAATCAGCGTGCCGCCGCCCGCATCCAATGTAACCACCGAGTTTGCCGCACCGCGTTCGATGCTGCTGATGACGCCGTTTAAGCGGTTGCGGGCGGAAAGTTTGATGTGTTCCAAATCGGTGGCGATAACGATGTGGGCGGATTTGACTAAAACAATCACGGGGCTGCCCACCGCCAGGCGCAGATTGTCGCAGCTTTCGCGGGTGATGGCGGCTGCCAGCTCCTGCCCGCCGGGCAGGGAGATGGTTACTTCGCTGTTTACAGCGTCTTGCCTGATGGTTTTCACGGTGCCGGTAAATTGGTTTCGGGCGCTGGTTTTCATGGTGGTTTTCCTTTTTCAGACGGCCGCCGGCCGCTTGTGGATAGGTTCGGATTGTGGTGGTTGTATCCGTGGTGCGGGCGGTGTTGCGTGCAGCAACCGTAATCTGTTGCCGTTTGACCGCTTCGCCGGGCAGGGCGGTAACGGGGCGGAATGGACGAAGCTGCTGTGTCGGCCAAGCTGCCGGTCAGACCGTGTTTATATCGGCAGACGCATATGTTGATACGGCCTTTCCCAACCGGCCGCACACCGTGCAGGGCTTTCAAGCGGGGCACGGCCAAGCCGGGCTGTTGCCGTATTCTATAATAATCAGACGGGGCATGCGGTTGCTTTTTGAGGCCGTCTGAAAGTTTGTTGGTCAGTCAAGCGGAGGCTGCGGCGGATACGGCTGCTTCAGACGGCCGGGCATCTGCTGACGGCGAAGATGCGGAGCCGACCATAGATAAAGGCGATGATACCCAATCGATGCCTGGTGTCCAAACGTTTGTTCCGTGCGCAAAAGCAGATTGCGGCCAAGCTTCGCGTCAAATACTTCTGCCGCAGCGGGCCCTCCTGATTCCGGCATGGGGCGGCAGGCCGTTGCCGGCCGGCTTTTGCAAAAATACCTTAAGGCCGTCTGAAAGGTTTCAAACCGTTATTTCCTCGCGGGCAGCAAGCCAATGGATATATTGAATGGTTGAAGCATCGGCGAAATCCATATTTAAGATGCCGAACGTTTGAACTCCCGCGCGCGCGGGCAACGGCAAATTAACTCTCTGTGATGCTTTTGAATTTGGTAAAGGTCTCAAACAATGCAGAGCCGGCTCGGTTGCCGTTTTAGGCGGCCTGCAAAACCGATCTTTCCGCACCGGAGCGCGGCACCGGAGCGCGGCAACGCCGCACGGAAATGGAGCAGCTCCATTATAACTGCTGCCCCGTGCTTGTTTCAGCGGATCGTCCGAATAAGGAGTTTTCAGACGGCCTGTTGCAGATTGGCGGTTGGAAACTATGGATTATTCCCGTGATTAATGATATTTTCGCCTTAGCTTTGCTGCAGTAGCGGCAGGGCACAATGAGAAAAAATATTTCAGGAGAATCCGATATGGCATACAACTACACCCGCGCCGCCGGCTTGCAGGTGGACAACCATCTTTATCAGTTTGTCGAAGCAGTGCTGGCCAAACACCCGAATGTGGAATCCGCCGCATTCTGGCAGGGCTTCACCGATTTGGTGCAGCAGTTTGCCCCGCGCAACCGCGCCCTTTTGGAAAAGCGTGACCGCATTCAGGCCGAACTTGATGCCTGGCACAAGCAAAACCCCGGCCCTGTGCAGGACGAAGCGGCCTATCAGGCGTTTTTAAAAGACTTAGGCTATCTGGCCGATGCTCCCGCGGCATTCAAAATCACCACCGCTCATGTTGATCGTGAGCTGGCAGAGCAGGCCGGCCCGCAACTGGTGGTGCCGATCAACAACGCCCGCTATGCGCTCAATGCCGCCAATGCCCGCTGGGGCAGCCTTTATGATGCGCTTTACGGCACCGATGCCATCGAGCAGAGCGGCGATCTTGCGCCCGGCAAAGGCTACAATCCCAAGCGCGGCGATGCCGTGATTGCCTTTGCCCGCAAATTTCTCGACAACAGCATTCCGCTGGCGCAAGGCAGCCATCAAGACGTTACGGCCTACACCGTTTCCCAGGGCCGTCTGAAAGCCAGGCTGGACAACGGCAGCGAAAGCGGCCTGGCTTCGCCCGAATGTTTCGCAGGCTACAACGGCAGCCCCGATGCGCCTGCTTCGCTGCTGTTTTTACACAACGGGCTGCATATCGATATCTTAATCGACAAAAACAGCCCCATCGGCAGCCAAGACCCGGCCGGCGTGAAAGACATCGTGCTCGAAGCAGCTTTGAGCACCATTATGGACTGCGAAGACTCGGTGGCCGCAGTCGATGGCGAAGACAAAACGCTGGTATACGCCAACTGGTTCGGCCTGATGGGCGGCACACTCACCGAAGAAGTGGAAAAAGGCGGCAAAACTTTCACCCGCAGCCTCAACCCCGACCGCGCCTACACCAAGCCGGACGGCAGCGGCAGCTTCACACTGCCCGGCCGCTCGCTTTTGTTTATCCGCAATGTCGGCCATCTGATGACTACCCCTGCCGTGCTCGATGAAGCGGGCAGCGAAATTCCCGAAGGCATCCTTGACGGCGTGATGACCGCGCTGATTGCCCCGTTTGATTTCCAGCGCAGCGAAAACAAAAACAGCCGCGCAGGCTCGGTGTATATCGTGAAGCCGAAAATGCACGGCCCCGAAGAAGTGGCGTTTGCCGATGAATTGTTTGCCGCCTTTGAAGATTTGGCCAAACTGCCGCGCAATACCCTGAAAATGGGCATTATGGACGAAGAACGCCGCACTTCTGCCAATCTCGCCGCCTGCATTGAGGCGGCCAAAGAGCGCGTGGTGTTTATCAACACAGGCTTTCTCGACCGCACCGGCGATGAAATGCACACCTCCATGCACGGCGGCGCGTTTATCCGCAAAGGCGATATGAAGTCGAGCAGATGGATTAACGCCTATGAATTAAACAACGTGCAAACCGGCCTGCAATGCGGCCTGCCGGGCAAAGCGCAAATCGGCAAAGGCATGTGGGCGATGCCCGATTTGATGGCCGAAATGCTCAAACAGAAAATCGGCCACCCGAAATCCGGCGCCACCACCGCCTGGGTGCCGTCGCCCACCGCCGCCACCCTGCACGCCCTGCATTACCATCAGATAAATGTGTTTGACGTGCAGAAAACGCTGCTCGCACAACCGCCGCACAACCATACCGATGATTTGCTCGCCATTCCGTTTGCCGCAGAACGCAACTGGTCTGCCGAAGATATCCGGCAGGAACTCGACAACAACTGCCAGGGCATACTCGGTTACGTGGTGCGCTGGGTGGAGCAGGGCGTAGGCTGCTCGAAAGTGCCCGACATCCACAACACAGGCCTGATGGAAGACCGCGCCACCCTGCGCATTTCCAGCCAGCACATCGCCAACTGGCTGCTGCACGGCGTAGTGGGCGAAACACAGGTGCGCGAAACGCTGGAACGCATGGCCGGCGTGGTGGACAAGCAAAACGAAGGCGATGCTGCCTACACGCCGATGGCCGGCCGTTTCGCCACTTCGCCCGCTTTTCTCGCTGCCTGCGATTTAATCTTTAAAGGCACCGAGCAGCCCAACGGTTACACCGAGCCGCTGCTGCACCACTGGCGGCGTGTCGCCAAAGCAGGCTGAATATAGCGCAATGCATTCTGATGCACACAGGCCGTCTGAAAGCGTTTCAGACGGCCTGTGTGCAGTTGGTTTTGCCTTGGGTTCTGTATGGTAGTTGTGATATTTTCTGACGTTCGTTAGCAGAAATGAAGCGGGTTTATTTATTATTGTATCGTTGTTCGAACGGTTGTGTGCAGAGATGGTTTGGCAGGTGTTTTCTGCATTTCCCGGTGCCCGGTTTATGTTTATTCTGCTGCATTTCGGCACACTTCCACCGCATCCTGCAAACCGGACACGCCGAAAATCTGCAGATTGGGAAACTCTTTGGGGTTGCGCGGCAGGTTGGCTTTGGGCACCACCGCGCGCTTGAAGCCGAGTTTTTCGGCTTCTTTGAGCCGCTCCTGCCCGCGCGCCACGGGGCGCACTTCGCCGCTTAAGCCGATTTCGCCGAAGGCCACCATTTTTTCGGGCAGAGGGCGGTTGCGGAAGCTGGAAAGCATGGCGAGGATAATTGCCAAGTCGGCGGCCGGCTCGTTGATTTTCACGCCGCCCACCGCGTTGAGAAACACGTCTTGGTCGAAGCAGGCGATGCCGGCGTGGCGGTTTAAGACGGCCAGCAGCATGGCAAGGCGGTTTTGCTCGAGGCCGACAGTGAGCCGCTTGGGCGTGAAGCCGTGCGCATCGTCCACCAGCGCCTGAATTTCCACCAGCAGCGGGCGGCTGCCCTCCTGCGTTACCAACACGCAAGAACCCGGCACATCATCACGGTAGCTGGCCAGAAAAATGGCCGAGGGGTTGGACACGCCTTTCAGGCCGTGTTCGGTCATGGCAAACACGCCCAATTCGTTGGCCGCGCCGAAGCGGTTTTTGATGGCGCGTATCATGCGGTAGTTAGAATGTTGGTCGCCCTCGAAATACAGCACGGTATCGACCATATGCTCCAGCACGCGCGGGCCGGCGATGGCACCGTCTTTAGTAACGTGGCCCACCAAAATCATAGCAATGCCCATCTGCTTGGCCATGCGGGTAAGCTGGGCGGCGCATTCGCGCACCTGCGACACCGAGCCCGGTGCGGAAGTGATTTGGTCGGAATACATGGTTTGAATCGAATCGATAACGACAACGGCAGGTTCGTGCTGTTTTAAGGCCGTCTGAACCGCTTCCATGCGGATTTCGGCCAGCAGATTCACGCCTTCGCTTTTCAAACCCAAACGCTGCGCGCGCAACGCCACCTGCTGCGCCGATTCTTCGCCCGACACATACAACACTTTTCGGTTTTTCGCCATCACTGCCACAGTTTGCAGCAGCAGTGTCGATTTGCCGATGCCGGGGTCGCCGCCGAGCAGAATCACCGCCCCGCTGACCAGGCCGCCGCCGAGCACGCGGTCAAGCTCGCCGATACCGGTTGGCGCACGCGGCACTTCGATGGCGGTAACTTGCGACAAATCCTGCACATGCGCGGTATCCGCCGCCCACGATTGGAAGCGCGCGTTTTTCGGCTCGGGTGCAGCAAGGCTTTCTTGCAGCGTGTTCCACTCGCCGCAATGCGGGCATCTGCCCTGCCATTTGGGCGCGGTGCCGCCGCATCCGCCGCATTGGTAAACGGTTTTCGGTGCTTTTGCCATAAAGGTTCCTGCCGGGTGGTAGAGGCCGTCTGAACGGCAGCGAAAAAACCGATTGTAAGCGCAAAACCGCGCCGGATATACCCTTAAGGGCTAAAAAATATCCGTATATCTTTATTTCAAACACACATAATATGCGGTTGTTATTATTTCAATAGAATAACGTTACCCGTGTTGAAACCATGAAAAAAGCTGCATATTCCCATTTGGCCGCCGCTGTTTTGACCGTTTTCGCCCTGCCGGTTGCCGCCGACCCCCGCGTACCCGACCGGCAGGCACAATACGAGATGGCATCAGCCTATGAAACCGGCGGCGGCGTGGAGCAGGATGATCAGCGCGCGGTTAAGCTGTATCTCAAAGCAGCGCGAAAAGGCCATGCCGGGGCGCAGGCACATTTGGGCATGATGTATCACGAAGGGCGGGGCGTGAAAGAAAACGCCAAGGCAGCGGTATCGTGGTACCGTAAAGCTGCCGCGCAAGGCAACGGCGATGCCCAAAACAATCTCGGCCGTATGTATTTTTACGGCTACGGCGTGGCGCAGGATTACAAACAGGCTTTCGGGTGGTTCAGGCAGGCGGCCGGAAACGGCCACGGAACCGCCCAAAAAAACCTTGCCTATATGTATGCACACGGCACGGGAGTGGAGCAGGATATGAAGCAGGCCGCCTATTGGTATGAGCAGGCCGCCAAGCAAGGCTTGGCGGAAGCGCAAACTGAAATCGGTTTTTTCTATGACGAAGGCCGCGGCGTGGAAGCCGATGTGGAGAAAGCTGCGCTGTGGTACACACAGGCTGCCGATTTGGGCAGCGCGGTGGCACAATATAATTTGGGGCATATGTATTTGGAAGGCAGGGGTGTGGTGAGAAATGTTGAAAAAGCCCATGCGTTGTTCCGACAGTCGTGCAGCAGCGGTGATGAAGATGCGTGCAAGCTGGTGTCGGCCATGCCGGACAATTGAACGGCAAATCGGCTTCGGCCGCCGCTCAGCAGGGAGCCGCCCAAGCTAATGCCGTCTGAAAAATCTTATAACTTTCAGACGGCATTGAATTTAAATCCACAGTTAGGTTTCATACAGGCTACGGTTTGCTACCCAAATTCCTGAAAATGTTGTAGTAACGCTGATTCAATAGATTCGTGCCACGTTAGAAATGGATTTTTCAATTCATCTTTAATTAAATCTAAATATAGCTCTTCTATGTTTTCAAGGTCTGAACCTTCATTATCAAACAAAAAATTTACCATAACAATAGAGAACTTATCATTATTCAAATCTTTTAATAAATAAACCATAATCATTTTACCTTCATATAAGGTATAGAATATTTTTTTTCTAATTTCCGGATTACATTGGTGTCCATTGACCTCTCCTTACTCTTTGAACAGTATTTGCTCGAGTATTTTTAAATTGAGTAACAAGTCTTCCTGATGGAGACATGATAACAACTCTATCACCTTTTACATAAATATAATTTCCTGTTTTTTTGATCTAAGTATTTTTGCCCCTCTCTTACTACTCTATTCGAGTCCCCTACGCTTCTGTGGCTGTCGTATTGTGCTTCAGCTTTTCTTTGTTCCCCATGTTTAGTTGCTTTCTTCTCATCCTCATCATCAGGCGGCATAGGCGCACCCGTGGCAGCCTGACTTCCCTGCTGCTGCGGCTTCGGCTGGGCTTTTTTATCGCCTTTCTGCCCGTTCTGAATGGCTGCAAATATGGCGTCCCGCTCCTCCTGAGCCTGCCGCCTTTGCTCCGCCATTATGCCGGTAAAGGTTTCCGTAACGCTTTCGCAATTTTTATCCAACGCACAATAAAGCGCACCGATTGCAGGAATTGCCACACCTTTCGCAGCTCTGGACGCATTATTGTGTTCCGTTGCCGTCTGCCCAATAAAGCCGTCTGAAATGGCATTGCGGTAATCGCCCGTAGTTGCGCCGAATATTTTGGTTCTATCATAAATGCCGTCTGAAATTTGTAAGATTTTTCAGACGGCATTGAACTGTAAACTATAGAACGAGTGCGTGTATGGGTATCCACCTTACGCAGGAGTTTTAGGGGGCTTACAGACTACGGCTAGCTAGGTTGGCTACCTATTTCTGTGTTAATTATCTCGAGTATTGTTAGCTCTTGGGGAATATTAAAATTTAAAATAGATATAAATTGGTATTCTTGCGCACCTAATTTAGATATAACTAAAAATTCAAAGACAATATCTTCTGCTTCCTTATATTGAAAACTTGTTGTTATTATATCTAAAAGATAATTATTATAACCTTCTTCAATTATGTTATCTAAATATTCCTCCAGGCTCGATGGATTTTCCCCAATAACAATAATCCATTTTATATTCACATTTTCTATTGCTTTGGATAATTTTTCTGCATTGTTTAGTAATATATTTTCACTTATTAGTAAGGTACTTGGGATTGTATTTGTAATATTTTTATATAATTCTTCAAATGAATCCATACAAATAAAATTTTTATTTTTTAAAAACATTTTATTTTCCTTTCAAATAGTTAATTCTAGTTTTAAAAGCTTTAATCTCTCTTTCTAAATGTAGAATTCTTCTTTCTTGAGCAGCTTTAATAATATCTTCAGATAACTTTTCCATTCCAGGGCGAACCGTAGGATTTTTCTTAAATTCATCAATTTTATCTTGATGTTCTTTTATCCGTTTGTTTAAGGAACGTATCTCTTTCTTTTCACTTGTAGATAAATTCTTCTCATCCTCATCATCAGGCGGCATAGGCGCACCCGTAGCCGCCTGACTTACTTGCTGCTGCAGCTTCGGCTGCGCTTTTTTCTCGCCTTTCTGCTCGTTCTGAATAGCCGCAAATATGGCCTCCCGCTCCTCCTGAGCCTGCCGCCTTTGCTCCGCCATCTTGCCGGTAAAGGCTTCCGTAACGCTTTCGCAATTTTTGTCCAAAGCACAATAAAGTGCAGCAATTGCAGGGATTGCCACACCCTGTGCCGCTCTGGCCGCATTATTGTGTTCCGTTGCCGCCTGACCGATGAGGCCGTCTGAAACAACATTGCGGTAATCGCCGGAGACCGCACCGATTCCGCTGCCCAGCAAACCCGTAATATTACCCAATGCCGCTTTTTGTGCTTCATCGAGTTTGGACGGGTCTTTCTGATTAAACAGCCAATGGGAAATTATAGGGGCGGCTGCTTCGGAACCGCCTGCGGATAGGGCGGCGGTAGCAGTATTGTTGCCCGCCGCATGGGCAACGGCGGCATTCCAAACCATATGTGCCGCCAAATGTGCAGGCGTACCTTGTTTGTCTTTACCGGTTTCAGGGTCGGGCTTTTTGAAATAGCCGCCGATTTCGCGGCTCACGGCAGGAGTGGCTGCCGCCAGCAGGGAACCACCCAAGTTGTCGCTCGGGGTAGACAGCCCCATGCTCACAGTGTCGGTCAGGAATTTCAGCGTATCGTATTTGGCAAGTTGCTTTTCATATTCGTCATTGCCGATTAATCCTGCTTCTTTACGGGCGCTCAAATCGGCAATATGGCGGTTGAGTTCGGATTTTACTTCCTGCACATTGCGGCCGAACTGCTGGCTCACCTCCCGCTGCAAATCCATCTCGCGCTGCACGGTGTCTTTGTCAAACGCATTGTTCAGACGGCCTGAGTTGGCTTCGGCGGTTTCGCTGCGGGTGGCGGTGTAAACCGATGCTGCCTGTTCGCCTGTTGTATCGTTTGTGATGACGGTGTTGCGTGTGCCGATGCCGCTCTTGGTGACGCTGCTTTGGTTGCCGCCGTCGCTGCCGTAGCCGATGGTATTGCCGATGCTGTTTTTACCGGCAACGTTTTGCACATGGCTGTCGGCAGTCGGTGCTTTTTGCCCCAGCGTCTGGCCGCTGATGCTGCCCGATACGCTGAGGCCGAAGCTGCCGGCATCATAGCGGCTGAAGTTTTCGATGTCGGAACGGGTAAGGGTGGCCGTCTGAAAGCGGTTGCGGCCGTTTTGTTCGGCTGCTTCGCCGGAGGTGATGATACCGCCTTTCAGGCCGGTGTGGTTGTCCACCTTGACTTGGAAGCCGCCGTCGCCGGCAAAGATGCCGGATTGTCTGCCCACGCTTCGGTGTTCGGCGTTGGTTTGGCTTTGGTTGTAGCCGGCGCTGCCGCTGAAGCCGTAGCCCACGGTAATCTGGCCGCTGAGGTTTTGCTGCCTGCTGCGGTAAACGGCGGTATCCTGTACGCTTTCGATGGTGAGGTTTCGGGCGGTAAGGGCAACGCTGTTGCCTTTCACCTGTGCGCCTTTGAGGGTGGTGTCGCCGCTGCTTTGGATCACGGTCCGGCTGCCGGTGCTGCCGATGCGGCTGTGGCGGTGGGTCAGTTCGCTGCCGTTGCCGTAGCCTCTGCCGTAGTTGCCGCCGCCGGTAAAGCCGGCGGCGAAGCCGTTTTGGCCGTAGCTGACGGCAACGCCGGCATTCCAGCCGCTGCTGCGGTTGCTGCTGCGTTCGCTGTGGTGTTGTTCGGCCGATTGCAGCACGATGTCTTTGGCGCGCAGCAGGGTACCTTCTTTACCGGCCACGTCGGAGCCGGTGATGTTCAGACGGCCTTCGTCGGCCACCAGGCTGACTTGGCCGCCGCCGATGACTTGGCTGGCTTGGGCGGTGGTGCCTTCGCTATGGCGTTGGTCGGTGTTTTTTTGCCGGCCGTAGGTAAGCGATACGCTGACGTTGGATGTGCCGGCTGCGGATTTCCAATCGCCGCCGGATAGGGCGGAGGCGGTGTTTGCCAGGCCTTTGAGGTTGGCCGGACTGCTTTCTTCGGCCAGCAGCCGGCGTGTCTGCCATGCGGCATTGGCCGCCGCCATGGCATTGACGCGGCCGCTTTTGCTTTTGCCGACGGTTTCGGCCGCCGCTGCTGCGTTTTGTACGGCCTGGACCACAGGGATGTTGACGGCAACGGTCAGGCCTTTTTGTTCGAAGGTGCGTCGGTAGTCGGCGGCGTAAGTATCCTGCGCCGCTTCAATGTCGATGTTGCGCGCACGGATCCATACATCACCTTCGGGCGAGGAGACGGTCGAGCCGGTTTGGCGGTAGTTTTGTGCGGCGGAAATGACGGTGTCGCCGGTTAAACTGCCAACGGTCGAACCGTGATTCACCAACGTTCGGCTGCTGTTGTCGGCGGCGTCTTTTTTGCTGCCGATGCTGAAGCCGATGCCGCCCGAGCCCGTCAGGCCGGATTTTTTGGTTTGGTGGAATTCGCTGTCGTGATAGCTGCTTTGTGCCGCGGTGAGGTTCACATTATTGCCGGCCTTCAACAGGGTGCGGCCGTCTGAAACGATGTTGCTGCCGCGCACGTTGATGTCCGCTCCGGCAACAACCGCCACTTCTTTGCCCTCGATGGTGCTGCCTGCTGCTTCATCGTGCCGGCGGCGGTATTGGTCGAGGCCGGTTTTGTTGGAAACAAGGCCGCGCGATTTGCTGTAAACCGATTCGCTCAAATCCAGCGTTTTGCGGCCTTCGCCGATGTCTACATTGCGGCCGGAGAGAAGGGTGCGGCCGTCACTGCTGGCAATATTGCCTTGGCGGACGGTTAAATCTTCTTGGGCGGAAATCAGAATATCGCCTTTCGCGCCGAGGGTGGTGCCGGCTTCCCAAGTTTGGGCAACATGGCGGTGGTTTTTAGCGCCCGATTCTCCATGCCTGCTGCGGGATTCGAGCTTGGCAGTGCCCAAACCGATGCGGCCGTCTGAAAGGATTTGGGTTTTACCCTTGGCAGCTTCGTTGCGCAGGTTGGCCGCCACAAAGTCGATGCTTTGGTTGGCTTTGAGGCTTAAGAGGCCGTCTGAAGCGTTGCCGACATACAAACCGGCGACGCGGTCGATTTGGGTTTGGCCGTTGCGCTCGTCGCCACCGGTGGCGGTGGTGGAGGCAACGCGGATGCGGTCGGCTTCGACGGAGAGGAGGGTGTCGGCGGCAACGGTGCCGCCTTCGATGTTGACGTCTTTGCCGCGCAAACGCACTTTGCCGCCTTGAATGAGGCCGCTGTTTTGGATGTCGGTGGCGGATAAGTCGACAATTTTGCGCCCGGCCAGGGTGCCGCTGTTGACGAGGCTGCCGGCACCCTCCAGCACCAGTTTGCCGGCGCTGATCAAACCGCCGTGGGCGTTGATGTCGCCGGGTTTGACGGTGAGATAGACTTTGGGGGCGAGCACGGTAACGGTGCTGCCGTCAATCAGGGTGAGGGTTTGCTCTTCCAGCCAGACGATATCGGAAGTGAGGCGGGCTGCCTGCTCGGGCGACAGGGCGATGCCGGGGGCGAGCTGCTGCCCGCGGGCAAAGGTGATGCCGGCTTCCATCAAGGCTTTGAACTGGGCTTCGTCGTCGGTGTAACCGTCGAGGCGGCGGTAGCCGGTTAAGCGGGCGATTTGCTCGTTTACCAGCTTTTGCTCGTAATAGCCGTCGCCCAGGCGTTTCATCAAAACAGGATTATTTATTGGGATAGGCCGTCTGAAAAAAGATGCGAGAATTTTTTTCAGACGGCCTTGAGGGCTTACGACGCGTGCGTGCCTGATGGCACACACGCTACGCCCTGAATAGGATATTGATGCAGGCTACGGCTTGCTCTTATCTAACATATTAAGTATGTTTTTAACAATATCCAAACATTCATTCTTACTTAATTCAAAATCTTCTCCCATATCCATCGCGACTAAGTTCATAATTAGATTTCTGCTTTGTACATTAAAATCAGATGAATATTTATTTAAAATATTCATAGATATATCAGAAATTATATTTACATTAAAATTGCTTTCAATATTCTCTTTTAGATGCAAGATTGCATCTAAAAAATCTTGATCAAAATTGATATTATTCTTCATTTTCTAACTCCTTGATTAATCTCATAACCCGTTGGAGGATAATGCTGTCCAGAGACAGGTTGCCCATTTATAGATTTTGGATGTACTCGAATCACATTTCCATTTTGATCATAGCTTTCCATCCATTGTCGAACATTGCCATTTTTAGGATTGTACTCGGTTACAAAAGAAGCCCCTCTCGTATATCCTGCTTTTTTGGCAGGAACTTCTTTATCATAATACCTTATACGTCCATCAGGTAAATTTGTAATTCTAACAGCCGATTTCTGCGCCCCCTGAAGGCCAGATAATTTTGACTTCAAGGCTGCTTGAGCATTTACATTAGAAGCTGACAAGTTATTTCTATTTTTAACAACCTCACTATCAACAACAGAATACTTAATATCAGGTACAGTCTGCTTACCTGCTACCTTGGGAGAAGCAGCTTTTACACCTATTGCCAAGCTTCCCAATTGCAGAATACCCACACTGGTCTGATTGCCAATAGCCGCTTCCACTTCATTATTATAATCGTAAGCATAAGGCACATTCGGTATTCTGCCCATACGGCCGTGCGTAAACTCATTCACCCAGTCAATCGGTGCATTCAGCGCAACGCTTGGCGTGTTGGCAATACCTTTGGCCGTACCTTTGCTGATGGTTTTCAGAGCTTTATCGTTTAACTCAGAATCCCTTTGTGCCTGAGTGTAGGCAGGATCTTGATACAACCTTGCACGCTCCGACCTGTAACCTGTTTGATTGCCAAACTTATTCGGGTCATGGTAATAGCCCATGTTGGCAAGCTCGGTAAAGGTTTTGCCGTCAGCTTTAAACGTACCTGTATTCGCTCTCAGGTGGGCTTCGGCTTTTTGGTCATAACCTGCATAAATATCCGCATAAGCCTTATCAACTTGGCGCATGGCCTGAACCATCAACCGTTTTTCTGCTTCGGCCTTGCTGATATTTTCCTGTTTGGCAAAGGATTCAGACAAACGTTTGATTTTGGCAATTTCGCTGTCATGCAGCTGCCTGTTGTTCCAATCCGCATTTGCCCCCGTTACCGCACCGGCATTGCCGCCCAGCATATAGCCGACAGCTGCGCCGCCTAAGGCATCCACAACGGCTTTGCCGGTCGGATTCAGGTTTTCCGCCGCTTTTTCAAAGTAGGGTGCGGCTGCGGATGCACCGCCGGCACCGAGTACGCCGTCTAGGTTGCCCGTTGTCAGTCCGCCTACCGCACCGTGCAGCAGGCTGCGGCCTATGCCGCCTTCTTTCCAAGTTTCGTAGTTACTTCTGTTGGCTTCAAGATAGCCCTCGACTTGGTTTAATGCCTGTTGCAGGTTTTCGCGCCGTTGGCCATCTTGTGTTGCGGCCAGTTCGCTTTCAATCGCGGATTTGAACATTTCCGCTCTTTGGAAGTCTTGGGTATTCCCTAAATAATCCGACAGTTGGGCTACGCCTTGTGCGGCGTTTTTGCCGAATTCTTGCGTTACCTCCCTTTGCAAATCAATCTCGTTCCGAACCTGCTCTTTGTCAAACGCATTGTTCAGACGGCCTGAGTTGGCTTCGGCGGTTTCGCTGCGGATGGCGGTGTACGCCGCTGCTGCCTGTCCGCCTGTTGTATCGTTTGTGATGACGGTGTTGCGTGTGCCGATGCCGCTTCGGGTAACGCTGCTCCGGTTGTCGCCGTCGCGCCCATAGCCGATGGTACTGCCGATGCTGTTTTTACCGGCAACGTTTTGCACATGGCTGTCGGCAGTCGGTGCTTTTTGCCCCAGCGTCTGGCCGCTGATGCTGCCCGATACGCCGATGCCGAAGCCTTCGGCATCGTAGCGGCTGTGGTTTTTCAGGTCGGAACGGGTGAGGGTGGCCGTCTGAAAGCGGTTGCGGCCGTTTTGTTCGGCTGCTTCGCCGGAGGTGATGATACCGCCTTTCAGGTCGGTATGGTTGTCCACCTTGACTTGGAAGCCGCCGTCGCCGGCAAAGATGCCGGATTGTCTGCCCACGCTTCGGTGTTCGGCGTTGGTTTGGCTTTGGTTGTAGCCGGCGCTGCCGCTGAAGCCGTAGCCCACGGTAATCTGGCCGCTGAGGTTTTGCTGCCTGCTGCGGTAAACGGCGGTATCCTGTACGCTTTCGATGGTGAGGTTTCGGGCGGTAAGGGCAACGCTGTTGCCTTTCACCTGCGCGCCTTTGAGGGTGGTGTCGCCGCTGCTTTGAATCACGGTCCGGCTGCCGGTGCTGCCGATGCGGCTGTGGCGGTGGGTCAGTTCGCTGCCGTTGCCGTAGCCTCTGCCGTAGTTGCCGCCGCCGGTAAAGCCGGCGGCGAAGCCGTTTTGGCCGTAGCTGACGGCAACGCCGGCATTCCAGCCGCTGCTGCGGTTGCTGCTGCGTTCGCTGTGGTGTTGTTCGGCCGATTGCAGCACGATGTCTTTGGCGCGCAGCAGGGTACCTTCTTTACCGGCCACGTCGGAGCCGGTGATGTTCAGACGGCCTTCGTCGGCCACCAGGCTGACTTGGCCGCCGCCGATGACTTGGCTGGCTTGGGCGGTGGTGCCTTCGCTATGGCGTTGGTCGGTGTTTTTTTGCCGGCCGTAGGTAAGCGATACGCTGACGTTGGATGTGCCGGCTGCGGATTTCCAATCGCCGCCGGATAGGGCGGAGGCGGTGTTTGCCAGGCCTTTGAGGTTGGCCGGACTGCTTTCTTCGGCCAGCAGCCGGCGTGTCTGCCATGCGGCATTGGCCGCCGCCATGGCATTGACGCGGCCGCTTTTGCTTTTGCCGACGGTTTCGGCCGCCGCTGCTGCGTTTTGTACGGCCTGGACCACAGGGATGTTGACGGCAACGGTCAGGCCTTTTTGTTCGAAGGTGCGTCGGTAGTCGGCGGCGTAAGTATCCTGCGCCGCTTCAATGTCGATGTTGCGCGCACGGATCCATACATCACCTTCGGGCGAGGAGACGGTCGAGCCGGTTTGGCGGTAGTTTTGTGCGGCGGAAATGACGGTGTCGCCGGTTAAACTGCCAACGGTCGAACCGTGATTCACCAACGTTCGGCTGCTGTTGTCGGCGGCGTCTTTTTTGCTGCCGATGCTGAAGCCGATGCCGCCCGAGCCCGTCAGGCCGGATTTTTTGGTTTGGTGGAATTCGCTGTCGTGATAGCTGCTTTGTGCCGCGGTGAGGTTCACATTATTGCCGGCCTTCAACAGGGTGCGGCCGTCTGAAACGATGTTGCTGCCGCGCACGTTGATGTCCGCTCCGGCAACAACCGCCACTTCTTTGCCCTCGATGGTGCTGCCTGCTGCTTCATCGTGCCGGCGGCGGTATTGGTCGAGGCCGGTTTTGTTGGAAACAAGGCCGCGCGATTTGCTGTAAACCGATTCGCTCAAATCCAGCGTTTTGCGGCCTTCGCCGATGTCTACATTGCGGCCGGAGAGAAGGGTGCGGCCGTCACTGCTGGCAATATTGCCTTGGCGGACGGTTAAATCTTCTTGGGCGGAAATCAGAATATCGCCTTTCGCGCCGAGGGTGGTGCCGGCTTCCCAAGTTTGGGCAACATGGCGGTGGTTTTTAGCGCCCGATTCTCCATGCCTGCTGCGGGATTCGAGCTTGGCAGTGCCCAAACCGATGCGGCCGTCTGAAAGGATTTGGGTTTTACCCTTGGCAGCTTCGTTGCGCAGGTTGGCCGCCACAAAGTCGATGCTTTGGTTGGCTTTGAGGCTTAAGAGGCCGTCTGAAGCGTTGCCGACATACAAACCGGCGACGCGGTCGATTTGGGTTTGGCCGTTGCGCTCGTCGCCACCGGTGGCGGTGGTGGAGGCAACGCGGATGCGGTCGGCTTCGACGGAGAGGAGGGTGTCGGCGGCAACGGTGCCGCCTTCGATGTTGACGTCTTTGCCGCGCAAACGCACTTTGCCGCCTTGAATGAGGCCGCTGTTTTGGATGTCGGTGGCGGATAAGTCGACAATTTTGCGCCCGGCCAGGGTGCCGCTGTTGACGAGGCTGCCGGCACCCTCCAGCACCAGTTTGCCGGCGCTGATCAAACCGCCGTGGGCGTTGATGTCGCCGGGTTTGACGGTGAGATAGACTTTGGGGGCGAGCACGGTAACGGTGCTGCCGTCAATCAGGGTGAGGGTTTGCTCTTCCAGCCAGACGATATCGGAAGTGAGGCGGGCTGCCTGCTCGGGCGACAGGGCGATGCCGGGGGCGAGCTGCTGCCCGCGGGCAAAGGTGATGCCGGCTTCCATCAAGGCTTTGAACTGGGCTTCGTCGTCGGTGTAACCGTCGAGGCGGCGGTAGCCGGTTAAGCGGGCGATTTGCTCGTTTACCAGCTTTTGCTCGTAATAGCCGTCGCCCAGGCGTTTGTGCATTCTGCCCGGGGCGGAGTTGAGGGCATCGAGCAGGTAGTCGCTGGAGAGCCATTGTCTGTAGCCGGTAAAGGCCGGGTCGGTTTCGACCAGATAGGCGGGGTGGGCCGGGTTGACGGCATACAGGCCGGAGGTGGGCAGCCTGATGCCGGTGTCGGGGGTTTTAATAGGCGCGGGGGTGCTGCCGCCGTGGGTAACGGTGGCCGGGGTAAGGTTTGCCTGCTCTGCGGTTGGGGCGGTTCGGGGTAGGGAAGTGCTGTATTCCTGCGTTTGGGCCAATTTCACACCAAAATCAGGATGGCTCTCCGGCGGATTGGGAATAGGGCCGCTTTCTTTGTCGAATTCGATATGACGGCGGCCTCTGGAGCCGTGTCTGTCATAACTGCCGCGTCTCAACATGCCTGTATTGACGGTGCGGACGGTATCTTTATCGGCCCGGTTATCGATGTTGTCTTTGCCGGTAATCATGCCGCCGGCCATAATCATACTGTTATGGTTCAGCCATTTGCCTTCTGCCTGAAGAGCGCCGCCGGTTAAAATTTGTGCCGGACGGCTTTCTACGATTTCCTGCCGGTAAATATTTTGAACATAATCAGCTTGGTAATATTGTTCGACAGCGTATTTGTGCAGCCATTGTTCGGGACGGCCGTCATAATAGATAAAGCCGAAATCATGCCGGCCTGCTTTACGGGTGATCCCGTCTTTACCCACCGTAAAGAAAGGTTCGGCCTCTCCGGCCTTGGTGTAAGAGATAATGTGCCTGCTGCTGTCTAAATATTCGCGGGTCTGGAAATGTGTGTTCAGGTTCTCCAGGGATTTTGCCGCGATTCTTGCGTCTTTACCTGCTTCAACCGTGGCGCCGGCATTCACCAAACGGCCGGCCGTGCCCTGCGCCTGATGCTGCTCATCCAAACTGCCGCCGATACTCAGGCTGCCTTCGCTGGAAAGCCTGCCGCCTTCCTGATTGGTGATCTCTTTTGCCCCCACGGCCAAATGGTTGCGTGCGGCAATGGCGGCGGCTTTGGCTTGGCCGCCGGCCGTTTCTTCCCGGTTCACCAGCTTTTCGGCCGCAATGCCCACCCAATCGCCGTACACACGGCCGGTGCCGGTGTTCAGCACGGTTCCGCCCGCATCCAAAAGCGTCAGGCCGTTGCTGTTGATCAGGCCGCGGTTGGCGATGTTGCGGGCTTTGAGCTGTGTGCTGCTGCCGGATTGGATTTTGCCGGCGGCGGCGTTGTCGATGTGTGCGGCTTGCAAGAACAGGAAACGGCCGCCTTCCAGCGTGCGGCGGTTGGTGAGGCTGCCTCCGGTTGTCAGATGCAGGCCTTCGCCGGCGCGGATGTCTTGTTCGGGGCTGAAGCTGTCTTTGAGCTTGAGCGACAGGATGCGGTTGGCCGCCAGCCCTCCTTGTGCCGCCAGCGTTTTGGCTTGGATGTCGAGGTTTTGCCCGGCCTGGATTTTGCCTGAAGCGTTGTTCAGCGTTAAGGTTTGCTGATTGCTGTCGTGAATCTTGATGTCTTGGGCCGAACCGATCAGGCCGTTTTGGTTATTAAGGCCGTCTGAAACCTTGAGTTCGGTTATTTCACTGCTGCGGATGCTGCCTGAGCTGTTGTCCAGGCGGGCGGCTTCGGCGTTCAGACGGCCGGTGTCGATTCGGCCGTTTTGATTGAACAGGGCAACGGCTTCGATATCGGCCTCTTGGTTTGCGGTGAGCCGGCCGCTGCGGTTGTCCAAGGTTTGAACGGCCGCAACCAAGCGGCCGCCGGATTGCAGAGTGCCTGCGCGGTTGTCGGTGGTGTGGTTGCGGATGGCGAGGGTTTCGGCAGCGCCCAACGTGCCATGTCGGTTGTCCAGGGTTTGCGCGGTAACCCGGGCCTGACGGGCGATGGTTTCGCCTTGGCGGTTGTCCAGCAGGCGGCCGGCGGCGGCCAGCTTGTTCAGATGCAGCCTGCCGGTATTGACCAAACCGTTTGCGGTGTTGACATCCGCGCCGCCGTTGGCGGTGATGCTGCCGCTGTTGTCGAGGCCGTCTGAAACGGTTAAACGGCCTTGGGGCAAAGTAAGCGGCGCGGCGGCGGTGTAGCTTTGAGCAGAACCCGCACCGGCGGCGGTAGAGGGCGCGGCAGGGGCGGCAGGGGAAGCATGGCCGCTGTTGCCGGAAGCCCGGTCTGCGGCGGCATAACCGATCAAACCGCTGTTGTTCAATTTGCCGGCTTCAATGCCGAGGTGTTGCAAACCGGTTTGCGCCATCGTGCCGCTGTTGTTCAGACGGCCGGTTGCGATGTCGAAACGGGCGGCCTGCAGGGTTTTGCGGTTGTCGAGGTTTTGTGTGCGGATGTTCAGTTCGCCGGCCGAAACCATGGTGCCGCTGTTGCTTGCTTCGGCTGCCGCCAGCACGGTTCGGCCTTGTGATGACACGGTGCCGCGGTTGTCGAACGCAGCGGCTTGAATGTTCACGGCTGCCGCGCCGTTCGGGCTTTGCGTATGGTCAGAGGCGATGATGCTGCCGCTGTTGCCGATTCTGCCGTCGGCACTCAGGGTAATGCCGCCCGCCGCGGCAAAGGCTTGGCCGGCATGATGAACGGCTGCGCCTTTATCCGTTGAAATCAGGGTGATCTTGCCGGCATACATGCCGCCCAGCTGCGCGGTATCGATGGCCGCTGCAGGAGCAGGGCGGCCGTCTGAAACTTTGCTGTGGCTGCCGTCGGCCGCAATGTCGTTGGCGCCCGACAGCACTTTCAAATCTTGCGCCCACACGCCGGCGTTGATTTGCGCGGCACGGGCCAGGATGCGGGTATAGTCGGCGCCGGAAGTGTCCAAACCGCCGCCGTCCACGGCAATACTGCCCCCGCGCACCTGCAAACCGGTGAGGCGGCCGTTGTCGAACCCCGGTTTGCCCGTTGTGAGCGTTACCCCGGCCGCGTTGATAAAGCCCGCACCGTTTACCCGGATACCGGCCGGATTGGCCAGCACCACCTCGGCACGGCGGCCGGCCACTTCGATATAGCCGTTCAGCAGCGATGGATTGACGCTGTTGACCTGGTTTACAACCACCCGCGCTTCGCCGCGCGCGAGCCACGGATTGCCCGCTATCCAGCCGCCCAGCCGGGTTGGCACACTGCTGCGGCTGTTGTTCAGCAGCGCACCTTTCGCTTGCACATCGAATTGGCGGTATTGGTTCACCGACACGCCCGCCGCGCTCGGAGTTTGAATGTTGACCTGCGGCAGGCCGTTGGCCGTCTGCAAAATGGTGGGTTGTTGGTTTGAAGGTGCCGATTTGTCGGCGGCAATGCCGGCCGCCCAAACCGGTGCAACCGCACCCGCCGCCAGCCACACGGAGAACGCCGCCAGCTGCATTTGGAATTTGGCCGCGCCCGAGAGGCCGTCTGAAACGGCCGCGCCGCCGTCCTGCACGTTTTTGCCGTTGCGGACGGTGTTTTCGGCAACGGCCACCATCATGCCGCGCTTTTTGTTGAAGATGACTTTGTGGCAGGTTGTGTTCATGGCGGATTCCCGAAGTCAAAAAGCCCTGATGCTGCCGGTTTCGGGCGGCATGGGGCAGGGCGGTGTTCAGAAGCTGTAGTTCAGGTTGAAGCCGAAGGCGGTTTGGGCCGTCTGAAAGCGTTCGGGCTTGTGCAGCGGTTTGGCGGCAAACACATCATAAGCCAACGCACCGCCCGCTTTGGCCTGACCGCGCAGCCCCAATGCCGCGCCGGCCAGGCTTTTGCCGGGCAGGTATGCGGCAGACGGGCCGGATACCCGGCCGCCGTCTACCGCGGCATAAAGCCGGTGGTTCGGAAGATACTGCCAGGATAAATCATTGCGCCAATACCCGCCGCGCTCTGCCGATAGAGTGGTTTCGCCGTCAAAACCGCGCACCGTATAACGGTTGCCGATGGAAATCCTCTCTTGCGGGGTTAAAGGCGTTTTGTTCCATTGGGCATGGAGGTTGCTGTCGAAAGCAAAGTTTTGCCGTCCGATTCGGAAAGGCAGGTTCAATCCGGCATCAGCCGTAATAATCTTCATGCGCGAGGTGCCCTCGCCGAAGGCTTCTTCGGGCGCAGACAGGCTGTTGTTGCGCCCCGTGCCGCGTTTGTAACCCAAGCCCAGATTCAACACGGCTTGGCCGATGTATTCCCTGTGCGTCAAAGCGGCCGACCAGCCGGCCGTGCGGCGGTGCTGTACCCCGATTTCGGCATCATCGATAAAATTCTGCGTTTCACGCTGCCACCATTTAAACGCCGCATGGGTTTTACGGCGGGCATCGCGGTACAGCAGACGGCTCACGCCGATATCGCTGTTGCGGCTTTTACCGTTATAGTCATACACCCGGGTATCGCCGGCAACGGCCTGATGATAGCGGTAATAGCTGTGGTTCCACGACCACAGCCAGTTGCGGAACGGCACCGAATAATGAAAGGCATAACCATCGGTTGCGCCTTTAACCGTATGGCCCTCTGAATCCGTTTGCGCCGAACGCGAGCCCAAATCATGGTGATACGAGGCATAAAACAAATCGCTCAAACCAAACGGATTATCGGCAGAGAAGGTTGCATTGCCCTGATAACGGCCGGTGGCCTTGCTGCCGGAGTCGTCAAAACCCAAAGTCAGACGGTAGGGGGCGGTGCGCTGCCGCCATTTCACCACCACATCGCTCACGTCCGGTTGTTCAGACGGCACGATTTGGATATCCGCCTCGGCAGTCGGCACCCGTTTGAGGTTTTCCAAACCCTGCTCCAAACCGCGCAGGTTCAACAGGCTCTCTGAAGCAGACGGAAACTCGTTTTGAAACGCGGTAATCCGGCCGATATGGGTTTCGGCGGCATGACTTTCATCAAAACGGATGCGGCCGATTTTGCCGGCCAGCACGGTCAATTCCAGTTTGCCGCCGTTCAAGTCCTGCGGTGCGGCCAAAATCCGCGTGGTGGTATAGCCGCGCCCGATCACTGCGTTTTGCGCCAAAGTCATGATATGGTTGATGCCTTGGGCCCCCAAACACATTCCGGGCTTGAAGCCGGACTGCCCAAGGGCTCTGTCCAGTGCAAATTGGAATTTGGCGGCGGAGTCGCCAACCAAAGAAATGTCGCGAACGGGGAAACAGGGCGATTCGTTTTGAGGCAGCTGCAATGAAGAAACCGCCTCTGCGCTGCGTTCCAGGCGCACATCCGGTGCAGACTGCATCTGCTGCTCGAGTTGGTGCAGACGCTGCTGTTCCTGCCGGGCTTGTTCTTGCTGAATCAGACCGGCCTGCCTTTCGTCAGCCAGTGCGGGCATGCCGGCAGTGGCCAGCAGTGCAAACGGCAGCATCAATGGGCGGTAGCGTGAAAAACGGCGAAAGGCGGACATGCTTGGAACCTGCAAAAAGATATGACCAAGTCATGGTATGGGAATCGGGCGGGGTAAGGCAAAGTTCAGATGACCAAAGGTTGGTTATTTGGATAACCGGCTGCCGGCAGCGGCAGTATGCCTGCTGTTTTTTTGAACCGAAACCAATATACCGAATGAAATCCGCCCGGCTTTTATTGGGGTCGGAACAGATAGCTTGACAGCCCTCTGAAAGATGTTAATTGCAGAGGGCATGGGTTGGTTGGGTAAGAACAAAGGGCATCAATGAGGACGGTGGGCGAAGGTGGCCGCTATGCGCTGGCTAATCTATAACTGTTTTCAGCTCCGTGTGTCAAGCAAAGTAGCTTTAAACATAGATAAAAAACAGCTTAAATCAGGCCAGTCGTCTTCTTCATCAAATCTCTAACTCCTTGAGTAGTTCAATACGGATGTTGACTCTTTAGATGTTACAGAATGAATACTAACATCTCCAGAACAAAAATAAGATGTACTCCCATAGCAATCCGGGATTCCAAAATAGGCATTTACAAAAATCCAGTTATTAGCAGAAGAACTTTTTTCTCCCCATAGTCCCAATTAGGGGAATGAAGATCTATTGCGACTTTATCAAGCATTTTTTTGTTTTTCAATATTTTCAAAACCATCTTTACTTAATATGCTTTTATTGCTACTTGGATTTTCTCTAAAAGCCATAAAGAAAAATATAAGGGGCTGACGTAGATTAGCAATCATGACATGATGCTAAAATGAAGATAACAAACTGTAAATTAAGCAAAAAATCACAGAAGACACTACTCGGATATTTTGTGCCGGAAGTTACCGCCGTTAGGCTGCCGATGTCTTGGGTATCCGGCCCAATACCGCCATACTCTTTTACCGCAAAATCCGCCTGGTCATCAGCCGTCATTCGGCCTTGGAGGCCGATCAGGTTTTTGAAGGTTCCGTAGTCAGATGAGGGCTGCTCCGGCGGTAAGCGCAAAGGAAAACGCGGTAAAGGAGCCGCAGGCAAAGTGGTGGTTTTCGGTATCCTCAAACATGGCGGCAAGGTTTATACCGTGGTCGTGGATAACGCCAAAAAAGAGAGTTTGTTGCCTGTTATTGCGAAGAAAATCATGCCGGGCAGTGTGGTGTATACCGACAGTTTAAGCAGCGATGATGTCCCGGATGTCGGCGGTTTTCACCACCATAGGATTAACCACGGCAAGACATTTGCTCAGAGGCAAAACCACATCAACGGCATTGGGAATTTTTGGAATCAGGCCAAGCGTGTACTGCGCAAATACAACGGAATCGACCGGAAGTCTTTTCCCCTATTCTTGAAAGAATGCGGGTTTCGTTTTAACTTTGGCACACCAAGTGAGCAGTTGAAAATCTTGCGGGATTGGTGTGGTATTTAGGGCTAAGCTACTTCAGCCTCTTTTCAGGCACGAAATATACCGCTGCCAAAGCGGACAAAAAGACCTGTTATACGGCAGCATAAAGGTTGATGAAAGCTATTTTGCTGCCAAACGGCAGCGCGGTTTCCATGGCAAGTCAAAGCGTGGCAGAGGAACGCTTAAACAACCCGTCTTTGGTATTTTCGAAAGAGACGGCAGGGTTTATACCGAAATCGTTCCTGATTGTAAAAAGAAAACACTTCAAGCTGTTATATTGGGAAAGGTCTCTCTGGAGGGTGTTCTTTATTCTGATAGCCGGCGCGGTTACAGCGGCCTGGTCGATGCCGGCTACTCTAAACATTTGCGCGTTAATCACGGACAAAATGAGTTTGCAGATGGTACCGGGCACATCAATGGTATTGAAAGCTTCCGGAGTTTTACCAAACAAAGGCCCGCCAAATTAAACGGCGTAACCAAAAACTTTGATTTGCACCTGAGGGAATGCGGATGGCGATGGAATCGAAACTCTGATGAACTGAGTCACGAACTTTGGAGGCTTTTAAAGTAAATTTATATAAAGCTGCTAGTCTAGAGCCTTATTTATTATTTATTGTTTATGTAAAATTTCTGTGAATACAGGATCGGCAGCTTTAAATTAAGTTGCAAACAGGAATAATTGCTATTAACATGCCAGGCTATGAAAAATGAACGTATCCTAACCTCCGCCACGTTCGCGCTGGTGGTTTTTTTACATATGGGTCTGATGGTTTGGCTGTGGCAGGGCAGGCCGGCCAGGCAGATCGAGATGGCGACCATGGAAGTTGTCGATTTAGGTACGTTTGGCGGCGGCAACGGCCAAACTGAGGGGGCAGGTGCGCCTGCGCTGGAAACGGCTTCCCCACTGAAATCCGAACCCAGGCCGGAGCCGGTCAAGCCCAAAGAAACGCCCAAACCCAAGCCCACACCGACCGAGCCGCCGAAGGCTGAATTGAAACCCGTCATCACCCAAAAAGCCCAGGCCGATATCCGTCAAAACAAAGAAACGCCCAAGCCGGTTGAAAAAACCAAACCAGAACCGGTGGAAAAGCCCGTAGAAAAACCGGTTGAGAAACCGGCAGAAAAGGTGGCGGAAAAACCTGCCGCCGCTCCGGTTGAAAAACCGGCGGCAGAATCGGACAAAGCCGCAGCGGCAGGCTCCGCCAGAGAGAAAAACGGAGGGGGAGACGGAA
This sequence comes from Neisseria sp. 19428wB4_WF04, assembly GCF_015235335.1. Lineage (NCBI taxonomy): Bacteria > Pseudomonadati > Pseudomonadota > Betaproteobacteria > Neisseriales > Neisseriaceae > Neisseria > Neisseria sp. 19428wB4_WF04. The sequence continues at coordinate 2,143 of NZ_JADGLG010000024.1, read as the reverse complement.
GCGGTTATGCCAAAATACAAGGTAAAGGGAGCGGCTCGGGCAGCGGCGAAGGCCGTGGAACGGGCAGCGGCTCGGGCAGCGGCAGCAAAAGCGGCGACGGGCACGGAGCAGGAGGCGGCAGCGGTGCCGGCAGCAGCCGCAGCAATCCCGAAAAAGGAACGTGCGCACTCCCGCAGCCTACGGACAAAGATTACCCGCAATTATCGTTGGAAAACGGAGAAGAAGGCGCGGTAAATTTTGTGATAGAAGTTTCCCCCAGCAACCAAGTGATGAGTGTCAAAGTTACCAAAGGAAGCGGTTTTGCAGGGCTGGACAGGGCGGCGGTGAAGTATATAAAGAGAAAATACTCTTGCGATTCAAAAGGCAGGTGGTACCAGTTCAGCGGGCGGCTTGCATACCAACTTCAATAGAGATATCCGGGCAGTGTCCGGAGTCGGGCCGTCTGAACGCCGAAACAGCCGGGCAGGCAGGTTTTTTGATTAATCTTTCATATTTGGAATAAACAGCAATGAATTTAGGATTGGTTTTTGAATCAGGCGATTATGTGTTGATCAGCGTGTTTTTGCTGCTGGTTTTGATGAGCATCGCAACGTGGACGGTGATTGTGGTGCGCGCCGTCAAGCTCAGCAGGGCTAAAAAAGGCAATGCCGCCGTGAAACCGATGATTTGGAACGCCAAATCGTTAAGCGAAGCCGTTGCGCAGGCCAAAACGGTGGAGTCGCCGATGAGCGCGCTCACTCTCGATGCCGTGCGTGCCCGCGAGAGCTACAACCTGCATAAAGACCGCCAAATCACCGCCGCCGTGCCGCTGAACGAATATCTCGTGCGCCAAATCCGCAACAGCATGAGCCAGCGCCTGCGCCCGTTTGACAGCGGCCTGACCGCGCTGGCCTCTATCGGCGCTACTGCCCCATTTATCGGCCTTTTCGGCACGGTTTGGGGCATTTACCACGCCTTAATCAACATCAGTGAAAGCAGCCAGATGAGCATAGCCGCCGTGGCCGGCCCCATCGGTGAGGCATTGGTGGCCACTGCCGCCGGGCTGTTTGTGGCGATTCCCGCCGTGTTGGCCTACAACTTTCTGGTGCGCGGCAACAAAACGCTGGCGCAGGATATGGATGCCTTTGCCCACGATTTTCATGTCCAACTGTTAAACCACAAGGATTAAACCATGGCATTCGGTTCGATGAATTCCGGTGATGATGCGCCGATGGCCGACATCAACGTTACCCCGTTGGTAGATGTGATGCTGGTGTTGCTGATTGTGTTTATGATCACCATGCCCGTGCTCACTCACTCGATTCCGCTGCAACTGCCTACCGCATCGGAAAACATCAAGCAGGAAACCCAGCCCAAAGAGCCGCTGCGGCTGAGCATTGATGCCGATGGGGCTTATGTGCTCGGTGCGGAGTCCACAACCAAACTGGGTTTGGAAGAGATTACCGAGCAGCTCAAACAGGCCAAAGCCGAAAACGCCGATTTAATCGTGGCCATCGCTGCCGACAAACGCGTGGAATATGATTCGGTTGCCCAAGCGCTGCACTCCGCCCGCGAAGCCGGCATCAGCAAAATTGGCTTCATCACCGAAACCGATTCGGGCAGATAGCGTGTGTGAAAACGTTCGGGCCGTCTGAAAATATTTTCCCATAAGGAAACTTTTCAGACGGCCTTATATATTGCACCCCAAGAAAGGGGGTGTATTTTTACATTATACCCCTTGACAAATCGGAACAACAGAATTTTGAAAGGGGTCTGAAATGTCATCAGCCTACTATACCGTAACACCCGAGCCCGAACTTTTCCCCAAGTCCTACATTGTCCGTATTTTCAAAGACGACAATCTGAGCCGCACGGTCTGTTTTCCCGTCTGCAATCCTCTGAACCGTGTCAAAACCGTCAATCAGGCTTGCGAATACGGGCGTTTGGCCGTGCGCCAAATCATGGATAGGGAGTCTGCCGAATGATTAGCCAAGACAAAGCAAAAAAAGCGCGTGAAGCCGTATTTGGTGGCGGCGGTGTCAATTCCATTCCAAAACTGAGCCACAGTTGTGGTCTAAAATTGAGCCACCCTATGAGCGGTGTTTCATCCGGTAAGAATCATTGCCCGTCTCAAAAATATCGCAGCAATAAGTCAGACGCTCCA
>NZ_JADGLG010000247.1:0-241 GCF_015235335.1 Neisseria sp. 19428wB4_WF04 | reverse complement strand
GACGGCCAAAGCCAAACCGTTACCACCACCGTCAAGGCAGACGGCAGCTACAGCGTAGACGTGCCCAAAGCCCTGCCCGACGGCGGCTACACCGCCGAAGCTTCGGTGAAAGATCCCGCCGGCAACGAAGGCAAAGCCAAAGACAACGGCTCGGTCGACACCACCGCCCCGATGATCAGCGTAGACGCGCCGGACAACAGCAGCGACAACACCCCGACCATCAGCGGCAAAACCGATGCGC
>NZ_JADGLG010000246.1:0-241 GCF_015235335.1 Neisseria sp. 19428wB4_WF04 | reverse complement strand
AGTTGTATCTTTCTCCGCTGATGGATTGGTTTAACAAGCAATCATCGGTTGCCGGATTCGATGCCGGTGGGGAAAAGCGCAACTGTTGCCGCTGACGGACTGGTTTAACGGAGAAATCATCGGTTGCTGAATCCTACAACCCGGCGTTGTCGATTCGGTCGGGAAAATATTGAAAGAAGCATTTAAGCAATCAAGATAGTGTGTGAAAGTGTCAATGCCGTTGATGTATTCTTTCGGCAAC
>NZ_JADGLG010000245.1:0-243 GCF_015235335.1 Neisseria sp. 19428wB4_WF04 | reverse complement strand
ATTGGGTACGGCAACGGTGTAAACCTTACCATTACGCTTCAAAAGCCCGAATACAGCCACTTTGCCAGCCGCACCGCGACCACGTTTGCCTTTGCGTTGTCCGCCAAAATAGCTTTCATCAACTTCTACTTCACCATCAAGCATTTCCAGATGCGGGCTGTTGTGATAGATAAGTAAGCGCAAACGGTGGAAGTAATAGGCAGCGGTATTTTTATTGACGCTAACTAATTGCGCCGCTGTGCG
>NZ_JADGLG010000244.1:0-244 GCF_015235335.1 Neisseria sp. 19428wB4_WF04 | reverse complement strand
CGCTGCTTAAACTGTCGGTATACACCACACTGTCCGGCATGATTTTCTTCGCAATAACAGGCAACAAACTCTCTTTTTTGGCGTTATCCACGACCACGGTATAGACCTTGCCGCCACGTTTGAGGATACCGAAAACCACCACTTTGCCTGCGGCTCCTGTGCCGCGTTTTCCTTTGCGCTTACCGCCGGAGCAGCTCATCTGACTACGGAACCTTCAAAAACCTGATGCCTCCAAGGCCGAATG
>NZ_JADGLG010000243.1:0-245 GCF_015235335.1 Neisseria sp. 19428wB4_WF04 | reverse complement strand
TTCTCAAGCCGCAACAGGTTCGGCCGTCTGAACAGGAAGCATTATGTTAAAGCAAACAGATTTTTTCAGACGGCCTGCTCGGGCACTGATGGCGGCATTGGCCGCTTTAGCGTTGGTGTCGGGCTTACGGGTTCTCAAGCCGCAACAGGTTCGGCCGTCTGAACAGGAAGCATTATGTTAAAGCAAACAGATTTTTTCAGACGGCCTGCTCGGGCACTGATGGCGGCATTGGCCGCTTTAGCGTT
>NZ_JADGLG010000242.1:0-246 GCF_015235335.1 Neisseria sp. 19428wB4_WF04 | reverse complement strand
GGCGCGCCGATCGGTGTAGGAATGAGATAGAGAACGGCAGACATGGTTTCGGGCTTTGGTGTGTATCTATAAAAAAGTGTTTGTTTGACCGGTCCGGCCGTCTGAAAAAATCGAAATAAAAAATATTTCAGACAGCTTAGCGTTAGGGCGAATGCGCTTGGTTTCCGGCGGCGTGCAGGGCGCAGGCGGTTCAGGTTCAGGCCGCCAGCCGTCTTGGTTGCCGCTTGGGCAACCGATAAACCGTTT
>NZ_JADGLG010000241.1:0-249 GCF_015235335.1 Neisseria sp. 19428wB4_WF04 | reverse complement strand
GTCTTAAACCAGTATTAAGACTAAATATAATCAGATCGGCGAAGTACCTTGGTTTTGCTACCCCTATCAGCCTTTGTGCTTCAGCAGACTTTAACCAGCGAACTCGCCCTTCATTCTCTTTGTATTTGGGGCTGACGTAGATTAGCAGTCATGACAGGCTGCCAAAATGAAGATAACCCACTGTAAGTTAAAGAAGAGTCTGCAAAGAAAACTGCTTGAATATTTTGTATTGGAAGTAACCGCACGTTC
>NZ_JADGLG010000240.1:0-250 GCF_015235335.1 Neisseria sp. 19428wB4_WF04 | reverse complement strand
CATAACATCCAGGTTGGGCTCCGCTGTGTGATAAAGCGGAGCAGTTTATAACAAACGGAGAGTGGCTCAATTTTGGAGCACAACTCCCCGTTTCCCTGGCTCAGTTTTGCACGATATTTAACACATAACATCACGCTTTGATACCGCTGCCCAACTGGCCGCCTATTTCGGTTTGGGTCCAAAACGGCATCAGCCGGGAACAAGCGTAAACGGCAAAGAACGGATTTCAAAGGTAGGCAAGTCCGACTTA
>NZ_JADGLG010000239.1:0-251 GCF_015235335.1 Neisseria sp. 19428wB4_WF04 | reverse complement strand
CATGGAAACCGCGCTACAAATAGCTTTCATCAACCTTTATGCTGCCGTATAACAGGTCTTTTTGCCCGCTTTGGCAGCGGTATATTTCGTGCCTGAAAATGCGATACCGGTGGTTGATGGTATTGCGTGTCAATTCCATTCCAAAACTGAGCCACAGTTGTGGTCTAAAATTGAGCCACCCTATGAGCGGTGTTTCATCCGGTAAGAATCATTGCCCGTCTCAAAAATATCGCAGCAATAAGTCAGACGCT
>NZ_JADGLG010000238.1:0-251 GCF_015235335.1 Neisseria sp. 19428wB4_WF04 | reverse complement strand
CAGAACGTGCGGTTACTTCCAATACAAAATATTCAAGCAGTTTTCTTTGCAGACTCTTCTTTAACTTACAGTGGGTTATCTTCATTTTGGCAGCCTGTCATGACTGCTAATCTACGTCAGCCCCTTATTTATTGGGTATCTTGAGCGCGATAACCCCGACGCTGTTGCTGGCGGCGGTAAACATCAACACGGCAACGGCGGAGGAGCTGAAGGCGCTGCCGGGGATAGGGCCCTCGAAGGCTGCCGCGATA
>NZ_JADGLG010000023.1:0-37192 GCF_015235335.1 Neisseria sp. 19428wB4_WF04 | reverse complement strand
GAAACCGACAAGTCTGTTCCTTGTCTGTCTCTACGCAGTGCAGGGCCTAAGGCACCCACACTTATCGGTAATCTGTGTTGTTAAAGAACAGCTCCGACACCGGAGCAGAAAGCGAACTATACACAACCCCAACTCCAACCGTCAACACAATATACAAAAAATCAATACAACAAAATTACAACAAAATGTTTTACTTGAATATTTTATTCAATACACCCCCACTTTATCCAACACCCCCCTCAAAAAACAACACTCTCAACCCGAAAAAACCGCTTTCAGACGGCCTATAAAATATTTTTGAAACACTGAGATAAAACACTGAAACAATGCCGACCCAGCTAATCAAACAAACCTGCTACAATATCTTTGGTTTTCCCTATTATTATCCATCTCCATGACCGAGCCTATTTACATCCCCCTGCGCCTGCATACCGAGTTTTCCATTACTGATGGAACGGTACGTATTAAAGATGTTGTCAAAAAAGCTGCAGCCAACGGCATTCCTGCATTGGGAATCAGTGATTTGATGAACACTTTCGGCTTGGTGAAGTTTTATAAAGCCTGCCGCAGTGCAGGCATTAAGCCTGTGATGGCAGCCGATGTTTGGGTTGAGAACCCCGATGCAGACGGCAAACCTTTCAGGGCGGTTTTGATTGCACAAAATGATGAAGGCTACCGGCGTTTGAGCGAGCTGCTCACGGCTGCCTATGTAGGCGAAGACCGTAACCCTGATTATGCTCAGCTGCGTCAGGAATGGTTGGCTGCGGGCAGCAATGCCGGCTTGATCTGCTTATCGGGTGCGCATTACGGCGAGGTGGGTGTGCATTTTATGGACGGCCGCCCCGAAGCGGCGAGGGAGGCCGCACAGAAATATGTAGCCTGGTTTCCGAATGCATTTTATTTGGAATTGCAACGACTGCCCGAACAGCCTAAATGGGAGATTGCGGTGGCGGGCAGTGTGAAAATTGCCGGCGAACTTGATCTGCCTATTGTGGCAACCCACCCGGTACAGTTTTTAAACGGCGAAGATTTTCAGGCGCACGAAGCACGGATATGCATTGCCGGCGGCTGGGTATTGGCAGACCCAAAACGCCCGCACGAATTTTCGCCCAGTCAGTTTTTTGTACCGCCCGAAGTGATGGCAGAACGGTTTGCCGATCTGCCGGAAGCCCTGCAAAACACGGTGGAAATCGCCAAACGCTGTAATCTCACACTCACGCTGGGCAAAAATTTCCTGCCGCTGTTTCCCACACCCAACGGCATATCGCTGGAAGATTATTTGGTGCAGCTTTCCAACGAGGGCTTGCGGGAACGTATGCTTCAGCTTTACCCCGATGAGGCGGAGCGTGCCGAAAAAATGCCCGAATACCGGGCGCGTTTGGATTTTGAGCTGAAAATCATCATTCAAATGGGGTTTTCGGGCTATTTTCTTATCGTGCAGGACTTTATCAACTGGGCAAAAAACAACGGCTGCCCAGTGGGGCCGGGGCGCGGTTCGGGTGCAGGTTCACTGGTGGCCTACGCATTGAAAATCACCGATCTCGATCCGTTGAAATACGCGCTGCTGTTTGAGCGTTTCCTCAACCCCGAACGCGTGTCTATGCCCGACTTCGATATTGATTTCTGCCAAAGCAACCGCGGCAGGGTGATTGAATATGTACGCGAAAAATACGGCGCAGAGGCGGTGAGTCAGATTGTTACCTTCGGCACCATGTCTTCAAAAGCAGTGATTCGCGATGTGGGGCGCGTGCTGGAACTGCCCTTCGGCCTGTGCGACCGCCTCTCGAAGCTGATTCCGCTCGAAACCAACCGCCCCGTAAGCCTGGACAGGGCTATGGAAATGGAGCCGGAAATCAAGCAGCTGATTGAAAACGAAGACGCAGGCGAGCTCATTGATTTAGCCAAAAAACTGGAAGACCTCACCCGCGGTCTCGGCATGCACGCCGGCGGCGTATTGATTGCACCGGGCAAAATTTCCGATTTCAGCCCGGTTTACCAAGCCGAAGAATCTGCTTCGCCGGTGTCGATGTATGACAAAGGCGACGTGGAAGATATTGGACTGGTAAAATTCGACTTTCTCGGCTTGCGCAACCTCACCATTATCGAAATGGCGCAGGAAAACATCAGAAACACCACCGGTGAAAGCGTGAATGTCCACAATATCGCGCTCGATGACCAGGCTGCCTATCAGATTTTCCGCGATGCCAACACCACCGCCGTATTTCAGTTTGAATCAACGGGCATGAAAAAAATGCTGAAAACGGCACACACCACCAAATTTGAAGAACTGATTGCATTTGTGTCGCTCTACCGCCCCGGCCCGATGGACAACATTCCCGATTTTGTAGCGCGCATGAAAGGGCAGGCCTTCGAATATATCCACCCACTGCTCGAGCCTGTGCTGGAGCCCACCTACGGCATTATGGTATATCAGGAGCAGGTGATGCAGGCCGCCCAAATAATCGGCGGCTACTCACTGGGCGGTGCCGACCTGCTGCGCCGTGCCATGGGCAAGAAAAAGCCCGAAGAAATGGCCGAACACCGCGAGATTTTCGCCAAAGGCGCAGAAGAAAAAAACATCCCGCGCCAAAAAGCCAATGAAATTTTCGACTATATGGAAAAATTCGCAGGCTACGGCTTCAACAAATCCCACGCTGCTGCCTACGCGCTGATTTCCTACCAAACCGCCTGGCTCAAAGCGCACTATCCTGCCGAATTTATGGCCGCCACCATGTCAAGCGAGCTAGACAACACCGACCAGCTCAAACATTTTTATGACGATGCCCGCGCCAACGGCATCAGCTTTCTGCCGCCCGACATCAACCAATCCGACTATCTGTTTACGCCGAACAGCCAAAAACAAATCCGCTATGCCCTCGGCGCCATCAAAGGCACAGGCGAAAGCGCGGTAGCCTCGATTATCGAAGCCCGCAGGCAAGGCGGCGGCTTCAGCGGCCTGCTCGATTTTTGCGAACGCGTTAGCAAAGAACACATCAACCGCCGCACCCTCGAAGCCCTGATACGCGGCGGCGCATTCGACAGCATCGAACCAAACCGAGCCATGCTGCTGGCCAATATCGACCTGGCCATGAACCACGCCGAGCAAAAAGCCGCCAACGCCAACCAAGGCGGGCTGTTCGACATGATGGAAGACGCCATCGCCGCCATCGAGCTGGCCGACACCCCCGCATGGAGCGAATCAGAAAAACTCGCTGAAGAAAAAACCGTTATCGGCTTTTACCTTTCCGGCCACCCCTTCGGCCCTTATGCCCAAGAAGTGCGCCAAATCGCACCCACCCGCCTGGGCCGTCTGAAACCGCAAGACAACACACGCGTGGCCGGCTTTGCCACCGCCGTGCGCACCATGATGGGCAAGCGCGGCAAAATCACTTTCGTAACGCTCGAAGACCAAAGCGCGCAAATCGAAGTGATGGTAACCGGGCAAGTGCTGGAAGAAAACGCAGGCCGTCTGAAAGCCGACCAAGTGTTGATTATGGAATGCAAAATCAGCCGCGACGACTACAACGGCGGCGACACCCTGCGCATCATTGCCAACCAAGTGATGACGCTGCAAACCGCCCGCGAACGCTATGCCCGCAGCCTGAGCCTGCACCTGGCCCCACACCACAACATCGCGCAGTTAGCAGAGCTCTTAGCCGCCCACCACCTGCCCGACACCGCCCACATCCCGCTACGTCTCGCCTACAGCAACGATACCGCATACGGCGAATTACGCCCTGCTCCGAAATGGGCGGTAACGCCGGGGGCAGAGCTCTTCGATGCACTGGAAAACCTGCTGGGCCCCCGCGCGGTCAGGGTAAACTGGTAGAAACTCCGAAACAGAAACCGAGCAACACAAACACCAGTAAAAATATTCCTAGAGCGCAGCAAGACCGTCTGAAAATGCGGTTTAGACACAAGCTGCATGGAAGCAACCTCTGCCACACAAACAGCTCCCGCAAAACTCAGTGCTGTCATCACATAAAACACCGCACGCCAGCCTACTTGCTCAAATGGCTGAGCAAGAACCGGCCCGGAAAACCGCCCAACACCGTGTCGGCCACATAAAGCAATATCCGCCGCGCCATCGTTTTGCGGCCAAACTCTTCACCGATATAAGCAATCAACACAACAATAATCTCCAGCACTGCCAAGCCTTGCAAAAAGCAGTAAAACATCATCTTTCCGCTATTGCCAGCAGCGAGGCAGGTATGCCGGGAAACGGCATCGAGCGGACAATAAACACCTTGTGCCCGAGAGTGTCCGAAAGTATACCCATAAACGGCGACATCGGTGCCACACCGAACACTGCCGCCAAGCCCGCCTGCACTTCGCCGGCCTCAAATCGCATACCCGCACGGCAACGCTGCCTGTACAGAATACACCCGCAAAAAAACAAACACACCGGCTAGGACAGCGGCAAGGCGCAATAAAAAATCGGGAGAGTGGCCGTACACACCATCAAACCGGATTGGCGGGTAAAAGCGCTGCAGGTGCAGATAATTAAAGCACGGTTAAACATGGTCCGGATTCTGCGCCCATTTCGGCTTTTGCGCCAATATCTTATCATAAACCGGGCAATCCTCGGCATGCGCACCCTTCAGATAGCCCGTACTCATCAGAAACTCGTTCACAATCTCGCTGCCGACAAATTTGAAATGCCGTTTGAACAGCTTCACCCATTGTGCCAAAGGCAGCGGATGGTGGGCATCGAGCCAGTTTTTAAACGAACCGTATTCCTGCTGCAAACACAAAATCTGCTGTGCGTTGTCAATGACCGCGTTGATTTTCAAACGGTTGCGGACAATGCCGGCATCGGCGAGCAAACGTTTGCGGTCGGTTTCGGTGTAGGCTGCAACCGAGGCGATATCGAAACCCGAATAGGCCGTCTGAAAAGCCGCCTGCTTGTTTAAAATGGTCGTCCAGCTCAGCCCCGCCTGATTGATTTCCAACACCAGCCGCCCAAACAGCTCGTTGTCGCTTTCAATCGGAAAACCGTAGGCTTCGGCATGGTAAACCCTATTGGGATTCACGCTGCTCTCGGGTAGCGCATTGCAAAATTCGCAATAATTCATTTTCAGACGGCCTTTCTGTTATCGATAACGGATACACAGTGCCCGCAAACACAAGCTAGCGGAAAACCGACACCAATTTGGATGCCGGCCAGCCAAGTGCCGTAAAACGCACAAATCAGCCGCCTCAGCCGCCCCCTTCTGTCCGAGCCTCTTTGCAAAACCATGCGCCTACCACTTCGTTCACCTCGTCCACGCCCTGCTTTTTCAAGCTCGAAAAAAGCTGGACGCTAATCTGCTGGCGCTGTGCATATGGTTGGAGCATTTTCTTGACTGCGCTCAAAGTTTTGATTTGGTCGTTTTTGGATAATTTATCGGCTTTCGAAAGTAAAATATGCACCGGCCGGCCAGTGGTGTGGAAGAAGTCCAGCATCCGGATATCCAAGGCTTTGAGCGGGTGGCGGGCATCCATAATCAGCACCAGGCCGATAAGCTGCCTGCGCTGCTGCAGGTAATCCCCCAGCAGCTCCACCCAATGCGCGCGCACGGCTTCGGGCACTTGGGCATAACCGTAGCCCGGCAAATCCACCATAAAACCACCGTTTGCCAGCTCGAAAAAATTAATATGCTGGGTGCGGCCGGGCGTTTTCGACACATAAGCCAGCCGCACATGGTTGGTCAGCGTGTTGATGGCGCTGGATTTGCCCGCATTGCTGCGGCCTGCAAAAGCAATTTCGGCAGGCGTTGCGGGCAAATCTTTCAAATGATTGACCGTGGTGAAGAATTTTGCGTTTTGAAATAGGTTCATAACTGGTAAAATTGTGTGAATTTGGTATAGAATACCACGATTAAGAATTTATCGGTTTGGTCGGGTGGCAGCACACCCGTATTGAGTATCGTAAAGGGCTGGGGCGGCGCACGCCGCTGTGCCATTATTCAGGAGCACTCCATGAAACGTTTGACCTTGTTGGCGCTGGCTTTGGCCGCAGGTGCGGTAACGGCGGCGCCGAAGGCAGATCTTGCCAAAGGCAAAGAAATCGCAACCAATATCTGCGCAGCCTGCCACGCTGCCGACGGCAACAGCGGTATTGCCATGTATCCTAAACTGTCGGCACAACACGCCCATTATCTGTTTGTGCAAACCAAAGCCATCAAAGAAGGCAAGCGCACAACAGGTGCTTCGGCGGCGATGGCTCCGATGGTTGCAGCTTTGTCGGAGCAGGATATGCGCGATGTGTCGGCTTTTTATGCCGCGCAGTTTCCCAAACCGGGCGAGGCCAATCCGAAAGACAACCCTGAATTGGGTGCCAAAATTTTCCGCGGCGGATTGGCAGATAAAAAAATCCCCGCCTGCATGGCCTGCCACGGCCCCAACGGGGCGGGCATTCCCGGGGGTGGTTCCGATATTGCCGCCTATCCGCGCCTGGGAGGCCAGCACAAAGATTATATTGTTACCCAAATGAAGGCATACCAATCCGGCCAGCGCAGCAATGCCATCATGGCCGATATAGCGGCACGGATGTCTGATGAAGAGCTCAATGCAGTAGCCAACTTTATTCAAGGCCTGCATTGATTAAGGGCTGCCGCCGGCCAAAGGCCGTCTGAAGAATATTCAGACGGCCTTTGGTTGCCTGTTTGACGCAGCGGCTGCCTGCACAAGGCATCTGTGCATTGTTTTTCGGGCTGCGACACCAAACTTTTGGGTTTTACGCTGCTTCAGACGGCCGCAAACCCACATTTGACAAACAGCATGCAAACACTTGAGACACTGCCGGTGCGGCGGGCGGGAATGACCATGATTGCAGCGGCCCGACAAACTTTTCCCGGTGCCATAACCGACATTGCCGAGAAAATAAAATTTTTACTGCCGCATTATTGTAAAATACGGCGGCTTTTCCGACCGCAACATAAAGCCGGCACACAATCCTTGGTTTAAACAAAATATACCCCGACCTGTTGCAAGGAAATGCCCCACCCTGTTTTTATCTGCCCTCACCGGTTTCAGACGGCCTCAGGCACAGGTGCGGCACTTTCCGGGCATCAAACCCTGATAATCAACATGATAACCTTATGGCAAAACCCCGCTCTTCCACCCCGCTCATCCGCAGGCCGTGGTTTGCTTTTTTAAGCTCCATGCGCTTTGCCGTTGCCCTGCTCAGCCTTTTGGGCGTGGCATCGGTTATCGGCACCGTATTGCAGCAAAACCAGCAGCCTACCGACTATGTGGTGAAATTCGGCCCGTTTTGGTCGGAAATCTTCGGCTTTTTGGGGTTATACGATGTGTATGCCTCGGCCTGGTTCGTGCTGATTATGATTTTTCTGGTACTTTCAACCGGCCTGTGCCTGTGGCGCAACATTCCGCCGTTTGTTCGCGAAATGAAGTCGTTCCGCATCCATGCAGGCAAAAAATCGCTGGCAGCAATGAAGCATACCGCGCTGATCGGCAGCGGGCTTTCCCCCGAAACCGCCGCACGCTATTTAAACGTGCAGGGTTTCAGCAGCAGAACCGCCGAGCGTGAAGACGGCTCGGTGCTGGTGGCGGCAAAAAAAGGAGCAATAAACAAATGGGGCTATATTTTCGCCCACGCCTCCATCATCGTTATCTGCTTGGGCGGCCTGATAGACAGCAACCTGCTGCTCAAAGCCGGCATCATCACCGGCAAAATCGTGCCGGACAACCACTCTGTGTTTGCCAAAGATTTCCAACCCGAAAGCATTTTGGGCAGCGGCAATATTTCGTTTCGCGGCAATGTAAACATCACCGAAGGCCAAAGCGCCGACGTGGTGTTTTTAAATGCCGACAAAGGTATGCTGGTGCAGGATTTGCCCTTCAGCGTTGAATTGAAAAAATTCCATATCGACTTTTACGACACCGGTATGCCCAAAGACTTTGCCAGCGATTTGGTGATAACCGGCAAAGCCGGCGGCGGCAAAACCGAAAAAACCATACGCGTCAACCACCCGCTCACAATTGACGGCATCACCATCTATCAGGCCAGCTTTGCCGATGGCGGTTCCAACTTGAAATTCAAGGTTTGGAATCTCGGCAGCCGCAGCCGCACGCCGGCCCAAATGGATGCCGTATCGATGAATGCCTTCCCGCTCAACCTGGGCAACGAGCAATACCGCTTGGAATTCGACCAATTCACAGCGTTAAATGTAGAAGACATGAGTGCCCCCCGGGAAAAAGGCAAACCGAGCTTTCAGACGGCCGTCAATGATGTGCGCAGCGTAAAACAGGATAAAAAATTCACCAACATCGGCCCCTCTATCGTGTACCGTATCCGCGACAAGGCAGGGCAGGCCGTTGAATACAAAAACTATATGCTGCCGGTGAAGCAGGAAGAAGACTATTTCTACATCACCGGCACGCGCTCAGGCCTGGAGCAGCAATACCGCTGGCTGCGCATTCCAATGGACGGCAGCGGCAGCATCAACACCTTCATGGCCCTGCGCGAGCATTTGGGCAACCCAGAAGTGCGCAAACGCGTGATTGCGGCTTCCTCCGCCGCAGCTCCCGAAAACATACGCAAAGTATTCAGCCAAGCCGCCGAAAACACGCTGGCGATTTTCGCCAAAGGCGGCTATTTGGCACTGAACGACCATCTCGAAAACAGCATCCCGCCTGCCGAACAGGAAAAAATGCAAGGCTTTTTCTACCAAATGCTCTATAGCGCGATGAATGTTCTGCTTGACGACACCATTAAAACCTACCAACTGCCCGAATGGCAGCCCGGCGCAGCGCGCAACCGCTTCCTGCTCAACAGCATGGATGCCTACACCGGCCTCACCGAATACCCCGCCCCCGTGCTGCTGCAGCTGGACGGCTATAAAGAAGTGCGCTCCTCCGGCCTGCAGATGACCCGCGCACCCGGTGCATCGCTGGTTTATCTCGGCTCGGTGCTGCTGGTTTTGGGCACGGTATTTATGTTTTACATCCGCGAAAAGCGCGCATGGGTATTATTCGATAAAGACGGCATACGCTTTTCGATGTCGTCCTCGCGCAACGAACGCGATTTACAGAAAGAGTTTCCCAAACACGCGGCCGCCCTCGAAACCCTGGCCGCCGATTTGAAACACACCGATTGATACGGAGCATTATTCAGACGGCCGCTGCCCTGCCGGCCGTCTGAGCAATACCGCTTGAGGCTTGACACACCATGAACCAAACCATCAACAACACCGAAAAACTATCCGGACACGCCCTGCTGGCCCACAAATCTTTTTTGCGCCGCCTCAACATTTGGGACTGGCTGTTTGCTTTGGCAGCAGCCCTAACCGCAGTGTTTGCACAACTTCAGATCAGCCACCGCATGGATGCTTACGAAGTGGCGATTTTGTGGTTCTGCGCCGCCGCAGCCGTGCTACTGGGCTGGTTTTTCAAACCGCTGCGCTGGTTTACCGCAGCCTCCCTGCTATCGTCCTACGGAGCCATGCAGCTTTACGGCGGCAACATCGCCCACGCCGACCGCTTTTTGCTGAAATATTTTCTCAGCAGCCAGTCGGCAGTAATGTGGCAGTGTGCCACCGTGTTTCTGGCTCTGTTTTGCTACATCGCCGGCGCATTTACCGCACACCGGCGGCAAACCGCCACCAACACGCTGTTGGGTATCGGCACCGTGCTCACCTGGGTTTCTGCGCTGGCAGGCTTCATCGGCCTGCTGGTGCGCTGGCACGAAAGCTACCTGCTGCGCCCCGATGCCGGCCACATCCCCGTTTCCAACCTTTATGAAGTGTTTATTCTGTTTTTGGTGATTACCGCTTTGATGTATCTCTATTACGAAAGCAGATTCGCCGTGCAGAAACTCGGCGGCTTCGTACTCTCGTTTATGGCTGCCGTGGTGGTGTTTGTGTTGTGGTACAGCCTGTCGCGCGAAGCGCACACCATCCAGCCGCTGATTCCCGCGCTGCAATCGTGGTGGATGAAAATCCATGTGCCTGCCAACTTTATCGGCTACGGCGCATTCTGCATTTCCGCCATGCTCGGCATTGCCGAACTGATGGCCCTCCGCAATGAAAACGCCGGCAAAAAATCCTGGCTGCCCGATTCGCAAACCATCGAAGAAGTGATGTATAAAGCCATCGCTGTCGGCTTTCTGTTTTTCACCATTGCCACCATACTCGGCGCGCTGTGGGCCGCCGATGCCTGGGGGCGTTACTGGAGCTGGGATCCTAAAGAAACCTGGGCGTTTATCGTGTGGCTCAACTACGCCGTGTGGCTGCATATGCGGCTGGTAGCGGGCTGGCGCGGCAAAGTGCTGGCATGGTGGGCGGTTATCGGCCTGTTTATCACCGCCTTTGCATTCGTGGGCGTGAATATGTTTCTCAGCGGGCTGCACTCCTACGGCACCCTGTAACGGCAGCCATTGCACTTCAGGCCGTCTGAAACTGTGTTCAGACGGCCTGTGGCTTTTTGCTTAAACCATGCCTTTAGCGTATCATTTACCCTTACCCAAAACCTGAAAACACTTTTGCAATCGGCTTTCCCCCGAAAACCGATTGCAAAAGTATTTTTATATTTTAAAGGGTTATTTATGTTAAACGGTATCCCCCTGCCCAAAGACACGGTACGCCCGCCCGAAACCGTGCTGGTCAACATCACTCCTCAGGAAACGCGCGTGGCGGTGCTGGAAGAAAACAATATCTGCGAGCTGCATATCGAACGCAACAGCGGCCACGGCCTGGTGGGCAACATCTATTTGGGCGTGGTCCGCCGCGTACTGCCCGGCATGCAGAGCGCGTTTATCGACATCGGCTTGGAGCGGGCGGCATTTCTGCATATTGTCGATGTGCTCGAACAGCGCCGCAACCCCGATGAAACCCAGCGTATCGAGCATATGCTGTTTGAAGGCCAATCGGTGCTGGTGCAGGTGATTAAAGACCCCATCAACACCAAAGGCGCGCGCCTTTCCACGCAGATTTCGCTGGCCGGGCGTTTTTTGGTGCATCTGCCGCAAGAAGACCATATCGGCATTTCTCAACGCATCGAAGACGAAGAAGAGCGCAACATCCTGCGCCGCCGCCTGGCCGGCCTGCTGCCGGAACACGGCACCGGGCAGGGCTACATTATCCGCACCAGTGCCGAAAATGCCAGCGATGCCGAGCTTTCGGCCGATATCGGCTACCTCACCAAAGTGTGGGAAAACATCCGGCATCAGGCCAAAACCCGTCCTCCCGAAACCCTGCTTTATCAGGATCTGCCCCTGAGCCTGCGCGTGTTGCGCGATATGTTCAGCGACAACACCCGGGAAATCCTGGTCGATTCCAAAGAAAACCACCAGCGCATACAGGAATTTGCCGAGCTTTATGTGCCGGGCGCCGCCGGAAAAATCCGCCTGTTTCAAGGCGAGCGGCCATTGTTTGAAAGCCACAATGTCGAACAGGAAATCAACCGCGCCCTGCAGCCGCGCGTCAATCTCAATTTCGGCAGCTATCTGATTATCGAAGCCACCGAAGCCATGACCACCATCGATGTGAACACCGGCGGTTTCGTGGGCACCCGCAATTTCGATGAAACCATCTTCCGTACCAATCTCGAAGCCTGCCACACCATCGCCCGCGAACTGCGTCTGCGCAACCTCGGCGGCATCATCATCATCGACTTCATCGATATGGCGCACGACACCCACCGCGAAGCCGTATTGCAGGAGTTAGCCAAAGCCCTAAGCTTCGACCGCACCCGCGTTACCCTCAACGGCTTCACCAGCCTCGGCCTGGTAGAGCTGACCCGCAAACGCACCCGTGAAAACCTCAGCCACATTCTGTGCGAACCCTGCCCCTCATGCCAAGGCAGAGGCCGTCTGAAAACCCCGCAAACCGTGTGCTACGAAATCCAGCGCGAAATCGTGCGCGAAGCCCGCCGCTACGATGCCAAAGAATTCCGAATTCTCGCCGCGCCCAACGTTATCGACCTGTTTCTCGATGAAGAATCACAATCGCTGGCGATGCTGATCGACTTTATCGGCAAACCGATTTCGCTGGCAGTGGAAACGGCCTACACGCAGGAACAATACGATATCGTGCTGATGTAACCGAACCCGCCCCTGCTCCTGCGGCACGGCAGATTAAACGGATTAAATGGAAACTGCTGCAGCCAACCCGCCACGCTGCAGCCCATTCCCACGATAAATTTCAGACGGCCGGCCGCAAACCATATCAGCGTGCAAGACTGCATAACGCAATCATTATTTTAAAATGGGATTGCGATACTTATACTTACTGCTTACAGCTTACGGCCTCACACCCAAATAACGCAGATTCAAGATATGGCTGTTTTTTTGGGATTCAAACACTAGGGGCAAGCCCTGCGGCAATAGCAAAGATTTAAGGCCGTCTGAAAAACATTTTCAGACGGCCTGTTGTTAAATGCGGGTTGCCGCCCCTTAGCTCAAAGAAAACGATTTGTTCAGCAAACCAAGCGGCAACAGAACCCGAGCCGTACTGTCTATACTGTCTGCTGGCTTATACCGGCAATAAAACGGATTCAAGATATTGCTGTTTTCGGGATTCAAACAACCGGGTCAAGCCCTGCGGCAATAAAAAAGATTTAAGGCCGTCTGAAAACATTTTCAGACGGCCTGTTTAAACGCGGGTTGTTGTCTTAACGTTTGCGGTAACGGCTAACGGTTTCAGCCAACAACTCGCCGATTTCCAACCACATTACAGCAATCCCGGCTGACCCAATGCAGGATCGTTTGCGCGGGCGGCTTCGGCATCAGCCACGGTCAAGCCTAAGGCTTTGGCCACACCTTCACCGTAAGCAGGATCGCATTTCACGCAGTTGCGGATATGGCGGTATTTGATGAAATCCGGCGCATCGCCCATGCCTGCGGCTGTGTTTTTAAACAGCGTTTCTTTCTGCTCGCTGCTCATCAGGTTAAACAGCGCGCGGGGCTGGCTGAAATAATCGGCATCGTCTTCGCGGAAGTTCCAATGGGCGGCATCGCCGTTGATTTTCAGGGGCGGCTCGGCATATTGGGGCTGCTCCTGCCATTGTTGGAAACTGTTGGGTTCGTAGGCAATGGTGCTGCCGTAGTTGCCGTCTACTCGTCCGTAGCCGTCGCGGGCATTGCTGTGCACGGGGCAGCGCGGTGCGTTTACCGGAATCTGGTTGCGGTTCACGCCCAAGCGGTAGCGTTGTGCATCGGCATAGTTAAACAGGCGCGCCTGCAGCATTTTATCGGGCGATACGCTGATACCGGGAACCAGGTTGCTCGGTGCGAAAGCAGACTGCTCTACATCGGCAAAGAAATTTTCGGGGTTGCGGTTCAGCTCGAACTCACCCACTTCGATCAGCGGGTAATCACCCTTCGGCCATACTTTAGTCAAATCAAACGGATGGTAGGGCACTTTTTCTGCATCGGCTTCGGGCATAATCTGCACATACATTTTCCATTTCGGAAAATCGCCGCGCTCGATGGCTTCGTATAAATCTTTCTGATGGCTTTCACGATCCTGGCCGATGATTTTTTCGGCCTCTTCGTTAGAAAGGTTTTCAATGCCTTGCTGGGTGCGGAAGTGGAATTTCACCCAGAAACGCTCGCCGGCTTCGTTCCAGAAGCTGTAGGTATGCGAACCAAAACCGTGCATATGGCGGTAAGATTTCGGAATACCGCGGTCGCTCATCACGATGGTTACTTGGTGGAAAGCCTCGGGCAGCAGTGTCCAAAAATCCCAGTTGTTGGTGGCACTGCGCATATTGGTGCGCGGATCACGCTTAACGGCTTTGTTCAAATCGGGAAACTTGCGGGGGTCGCGCAGGAAAAACACTGGGGTGTTATTGCCCACCATATCCCAGTTGCCCTCTTCGGTGTAGAATTTCAACGCAAAGCCGCGGATGTCGCGCTCGGCATCAGCTGCGCCACGCTCGCCGGCAACCGTGGTGAAGCGGGCGAACATTTCGGTTTTTTTACCCACTTTGCTGAAAATGGCGGCACGGGTATATTTAGTGATGTCGTTGGTTACGGTGAAAGTACCGAATGCGCCGCTGCCTTTGGCATGCATACGGCGCTCGGGGATAACTTCACGCGCAAAATCGGCCAATTTTTCATTGAGCCACAAATCTTGAGCCAACAACGGACCGCGCGGGCCTGCAGTGAGACTGTTTTGATTGTCGGAAACAGGGGCGCCGTTGCTGCGGGTCAAATGGGTTACAGGGCATTTACTCATGGTTGTTCCTTTTGGATAAGTTTGGCAGTTGATATAATGTTGATTTCGCCGATACCGGCCGAAACAACAAAATCCTGATGTGCGGTATCCGGGTGTTTGTGTGGAAAGCCTGCTTCCGGCAGCCTGCGCCCGAAATAAAGCTCCCGTTATATTATTGCCTGCTGATGAAGCAATGGGGCAACTATACCTAAACAGCTTTCCTTTCACAACTATCAATCTCATTAATTTTAGTAATTTTAAATCAAAAACCAAAAATCGATAGCCGTTATTAAAACCGGGTACAATATGCTATTTTAACGTAGAATAATATTTTTATTTATCCGAATCAGTATGCACGCCACTATCTATCTGGAAAACCACGAATACATCGCCTTATGCGATCTGCTCAAACTGGCCGGCTTAACCAATAGCGGCGGCCAAGCCAAAGCGGCGATTGCCGGCGGAGAGGTGTTGCGCAACGGCAAAACCGAAACCCGCAAAACCGCCAAAATACGCGGCGGCGAAGTGATTGAATTTAACGGCGCGGTGTTAGAAATCGAAAACGGCCATGACCCCGAACAAACTGAAACCTGAAAACCTGCTGCCCGAGCCCGTGCGCCCCGAAGCATGGGAATGCTGCGGCAGCGATTGCGGCGATGCGTGCATCCAAACGGTTTATTGGCACCAAAAAGCCGCCTACGATGCGCAGCAGCAGCAATGGCAGGCGCAGCTTGCCGAAGAAGCCGCCGAAAAAGCGGGCGGCGGGGATAAGGCCGTCTGAAAGGCAACCATGATAGATCTGCACTGCCATTCCAATGTTTCAGACGGCCGCTTAAGCCCCGCCGAAGTGGTGCGGCTGGCGTACGCCAACGGCTGCACCCTGCTCGCGCTCACCGACCACGACCACACCGGCGGGCTGGCCGAAGCGCGCGCCGAAGCGCAAAAATGCGGCATCCGCCTGATTAACGGCGTGGAAATTTCCGTTACCTGGCGCAAGCGCACTGTGCACATTGTCGGGCTGGATTTTGATGACGGCAACGAAGATTTGCAAAACCTGCTGGCCGAAGTGCGCAAAGGCCGTCTGAAACGCTTGCAAGCCATTGCCGCCAAGCTCGAGAAGCAAGGCATCGGCGGCGCATACGAAGGCGCGCTCGCTCTGGCCGCCAACCCCGAAACCGTATCGCGCACCCATGTGGCCGAGTTTCTGATTAACGCAGGCCATGTGCGCAACCAACAGCAGGCTTTCAGCAAATATCTGGGCGACGGCAAACCCGCTTCTGTGCCGCACGAATGGGCGGATTTGGCCGCGGCGGTGGCTGCCGTTAACGGCGCAGGCGGGCTGGCCGTTATCGCCCACCCCATGCGCTATGGTTTTTCCGCAACAGCCAAACGCAACCTGTTTGAAGCATTCAAAGCATCGGGCGGCGCGGCCATCGAAGTGCACAGCGGCCGCAGCGGTCAAAACGACCGCTTAAACTATGCCCTCTCGGCCGAACGCTACGGTTTTCTTTCCAGCGCCGGCAGCGATTTCCACCGGCAGGGCGGTTACGGCGGCGGCATTTTGGGCGCCTGCCCGGCCTTGCCCGACCTATGCCGACCGATATGGGAATGTTTCCGGCCGCCGCATTCGTTTGATTCAGGGCAAATTGAAAAAACGCCGTTCAAGATAATATCAAACGGTTTATGACCCATCGGTAACAACAGCACCGCGCTGAACCAAAAATACGGCAACCACGGGGCAAACCGCCCCAATCGCACAACTTGAAACAGGAGAAGGCAATGAAAGTTTTTTTGAAAACAACGCTGTTGGCTGCACTGTTCGGCATGACAAATGCTGCATGGTCACAACCTACACCGGCACAAATCCAGCAGCAGTTTTAGCAGCAGCAAAACATGCAAGGAGCCATT
This sequence comes from Neisseria sp. 19428wB4_WF04, assembly GCF_015235335.1. NCBI lineage: Bacteria > Pseudomonadati > Pseudomonadota > Betaproteobacteria > Neisseriales > Neisseriaceae > Neisseria > Neisseria sp. 19428wB4_WF04. The sequence continues at coordinate 21,125 of NZ_JADGLG010000023.1, read as the reverse complement.
CAATCAGACAATCTGCGCAGATGCGGAGATATCTACGGTCATGGCTGCCGCCGGCAAGAAAACGCAGCAGCCCAACGCAGAGCATGGGAAGCGCGCGAACGCAAGATACAAAAAGAAATCGCCGAATTGCGCAAAACGCCTTTTTACATGGCTGTAGCTTATGATTTTGCAAACAGACGTATTTCAGGGGGTACTACTCTGAAAAAAGAGCCGTAGAAAAGGCATTAAGCGGCTGCAAATCCGACAATTGCCAAATCGTTGCTACGTTTGCTAATACCTGCGCCATGATCGCCTACGCTGATGGCGGGCCCAAATCACCTTCTGACATTTTTGTCGGCCTGGATCAAGACGGCTATCAAGCCATTGTCAAATCCGTGCGGGCTTGTGAGACTAAGCATGGCTATAACAAGTGCAGTTATGCGGATATAAAAACTAAAACAGAAGATACCTTCTGTACTGGCTATGACTACAGCGTCTACGGGCAGCATTAAGCCTGATGCGGCACGCGCGGCGGCATCTACGGGCGGGTGCGCAACTTCGGGCAGGAGGGTTTTAGCAAATAGCGGGCGGCTCCGCCATCATAGCCATCATATTTGATATTCTACTTTGAAAAAGAAAGGCATAAATATGAAAAATTTATGGACAACCCTATTATTGCTGCCGGCTGCTGCACTGTCGGGAGCAGCCTATGCCGAAGAGATGCCCGGGCCTGTGGTGAAAAAAACCGTGGTGCAGTATGTTTGCCAACAGGGCAAAAAAGTGAAAGTAACCTACGGTTTCAACAAGCAAAAGCTGCCGGTTTACGCCTCTGCCCATATCAACGGCAAAACCCGCCGTATGCCGATCAATCTTTACCGCTCTGACGATGTTACCACCACTTTCGGCGATGAAAAAAGCTTTTCGCTGGGCGCAGAACATATGACGCTCAACAACCACCGCCGGCAATCCGTTATGATTACCTCGCCCTCTCAGGAAATCGTTTATAAAGGCTGCATGCCGCGCAAACGCTGATTTTCCGGCATCAAGCCGCAAAGGCCGTCTGAAAAAATATTCAGACGGCCTTTGCGGTTGCAGGGGCGGCCGTTTAACCCCATATACCCGATCCGAAACACCGGGCAGGGAGCCGATGCCGCACGCCATACCGCGAAGCGCGCTGTGGCAGCGGATTCCATGGCTTCGATACCGGGCGGCAAGCCGCAGACCATGCGGGCAGTGCGGCAAGGCGCAACACCGTGGCGGAAGTTAAATTAATCCGCGATATGATATTCAGGCGGGTTGGGCAATACCGCTTGCACGGGCGCATTTTCGGTTACAATTCTGCCCCATCACCAACCGGCAAGGAACACAACGTGGCACAATTTTTCGCCATCCACCCCGACAATCCTCAAGAGCGCCTGATCAAACAAGCCGCCGACATCATCAGAAAAGGCGGCGTGGCGGTTTACCCCACCGATTCCTGCTATGCGCTCGGCTGCCACTTGGGCGACAAAGAAGCGATGGAGCGCATTTTGCGCATCCGCCAAATCGACCAGAAACACCATCTCACGCTGATGTGCGCCGATTTGGGGGATTTGGGCACTTATGCCAAAGTGGATAACAGCCAGTTCCGCCGGCTCAAGGCCGCCACCCCGGGCAGCTACACCTTTATTTTGCAGGCCACCAAAGAAGTGCCCAACCGCACCCTGCACCCAAAGCGCAAAACCATCGGCCTGCGCGTGCCCGACAATAAAACCGCGCTTGCCCTGCTGGCCGAATTGGGCGAGCCGCTGTTAAGCTGCACCCTGATGCTGCCCGAAGACAGCGAACCCTTAACCGACCCTTACGAAATCCGCGACCGCTTGGAGCACAGCGTTGATTTGGTGATTGACGGCGGCTGGTGCGGCACCGAGCCGACCACCGTTATCGATATGACCAACGGCATAGAGCTGGTGCGCGAAGGCAAGGGCGATAAAAGCCTGTTCGGGTTGTAGGCCGTCTGAAAAACGGCGGCCTCACAAGGGCGGATACCCTTTTGCCGATATTGCGCTTTAGTCCGGCAGTAAAGATGCGTTGCCGCCCCTTATCCGCGCCAAACAGCAGGCCGTGTTTACAGGCTGCGTTTGCCGGCAGCAAGGGCATACTAACCACCACTGTTGCGGCCGTCTGAAAAGCCGCAACGGTTTCATCACGGTGCAGCCGTTTTCAGACGGCCGCAACCTCGATTTCACTTCAAAAGGAAAACCATGTTTCAAAGCTTTAATTTAGGTGTTTTTCTGCTGGCATTGATGCCGGTGTTGCTGGCGATAACCGTGCACGAGGCCGCCCACGGTTATGCCGCACGCTATTGGGGCGACCGCACGGCCGAGCAGCTCGGCAGGCTAACGCTCAACCCGCTGGCGCATATCGACCCGGTCGGCACGGTTCTGGTGCCGATACTGATGTTTCTGTTTACGCCGTTTTTATTCGGCTGGGCCAAGCCCGTGCCGATTGTGCCGCGCAATTTCCGCGATATGCGCATGGGACTGCGCATGGTGGCGGTGGCCGGGCCGTTATCCAATCTGGCGATGGCGTTCGGCTGGGGGCTGGCGTTTGCGCTGGCGGCCTATGTGCCCGAATCGTTTCAATACCCGCTGGGCGAAATGGCCAAATACGGTGTGCTGATTAACGCGGTGCTGTTTGTGCTCAATATGCTGCCGGTGCTGCCGCTGGACGGCGGCCGCTTCATCGACAGCTTTCTGCCCGCGCGCGCTTCGATGCAGTTTCGGAAAGTCGAGCCTTACGGCACATGGATTATTCTGATTCTGCTGATGAGCGGGCTGCTGGGCAAAATCATGATGCCGTTTGTAGCCGGCATTATCACGCTGGTGCGTTCGGTTACGGGCGTGTTTTTATAGCCGGAGCCCCTTGCAAAAATACCCCTGATGCCGTCTGAAATACTTAAGCCCCGCCATTCCCGCGCAGATGGGAATGGCGGGGCTCAAAACCATCAGGTATTTTATTTCAATAATTTATAAAAAACAGCCGGACTCCCGCCTGCCCGGGCATAGTGATAGTCGAATCATTCAGACGGCCTGAATGAATTTTGCCAAGGCCCCGGCCGGTTCGGTTCGGCAGCAGGCAAAAGCCCGATGTTTGCTGAGAACATCGGGCTTTTTGATATGGCGGGTTGAATTTAACGGAAACAAGGCAGCAGCACCCTTCACTCTGCCGGCTGCTTCCCCACAAATGTAAAAAAGAAAAGGGGACAAGCAATGCCGCCTGCATTTCTGCCCTGCCCGCCTGCAGTTTCCCTACCTATAAGTGTAAAAAAGGAATAAGCAACGGTTTCTGCAAGATTTTATTCGGGTTATTCTTCCGGCAGCCTGGTAATTTTCACCCGCTCGATGCGCCGGCCTTCTTTTTCGGTTACTTCAAACCGCCAGCCGTGAAAATCGATATGGTCGCCTATGCCGGGAATGCTTTGCAGCTCTTCCATAATCAGCCCGGCAACGGTGTGGTAGCCGGCGTCTTCTTCAGGCTGCGGCAGGTTGAGCTGGGGGGCTAACTCCACATATTCGAGCGCGCCGTCCACCGTTAAACTTTCATCGGGGTGAGCCTGCAGCATCGGCTCTTCTTCGCGCTCGAATGCTTCGGGAAATTCTCCGGCAATGGTTTCCATCAAATCTTTCATGGTCAGCATGCCGAGAACGGCACCGAATTCGTCCACCACCAAAGCATAATCGGCACTGTTTTTGCGGAAGAGCTCGATAGCGTTGAGCGCGCTGGTGCTGTCGGGCAGCACCAAAGGCTGCCGCAAGGCCGTCTGAACATTCATTTCTCCGTGCTCTAACAGCTGGCTGAGCAGATCTTTTTTATTGATGTAGCCCAGCGGCTCATCCACGCCCGCTTTGCCCACCACCAGCAGGCGGCTGTAGGGGGTGTTTTGCAGTTGGACGTATTGCTCTTGCCGGCTTTGCGAAATATCGAGCCGCTCGATGTCGCTGCGCGGAATCATCACGCCGGGTATCGGGCGTTCGGCCAGCATCAATACGCTGCGTATCATGGATTTTTCGTTTTCTTCAAAGCGTTCTTCGCCAACACTGCCGCCTGCGGTGGCCAATACGCTTTCGCGTATACCCATCATGCCCAACACGTTTTCTGCCGTGCGCTGCCGCCACGAGCGGCTGATGTAGTCGTTTTTGCGCACGTTTTTCTGCGAAACCTGGTTGAATATTTCAATCAGAATCGAAAAACCGATGGCGGCATAGAGATAGCCTTTGGGGATATGGAAGTGGAAGGCCTCGGCAATCAGGCTGAAGCCTATCATCAGCAGAAAACCCAAACACAGCATCACCACAGTGGGGTGTTTGTCTACAAACGCAGTAAGCGGCTTGCTGGCCAGAATCATCATCGTCATCGCCACCACCACGGCGGCCATCGCCACGATGATATGCTCGACCATGGCTACGGCGGTAATCACCGAATCGATGGAAAACACAGCATCCAATATCAGAATCTGCGCCACCACGCCCCAAAACGGCGCGTGTTTCTTGTGGTTGTCGGCAACGGTAATCTGGTTGTGCCCTTCAAGCCGCTCGTGCAGCTCGGTGGTGGCCTTGTAGAGCAGAAACAGGCCGCCGGCAAACATGATGAGGTCTTTACCCGACACCGAAAGGCTGCCCCACTCTAAAAACGGTTGCGTGAGCGTGATGATGTGCGCCATAAAACCGAGCATCACCAACCGCATCATCACCGCCAGCACCAAGCCGGTGATGCGGGCTTTGTCGCGCAGGGCGGGCTTGACTTTGTTGGCCAGAATCGCCACAAACACCAGGTTGTCCACCCCCAGCACCACTTCGAGTATCAGCAGCGTTGCAAACCCTATCCACGTTTGCGGCTCGGCCAGCCAGCTCAAATCCATAACGGTTCAAATCCTTATTTTAAAAACACAAACAGACAGGCCGCATGGTTTCTCGGCCTGCCTGTGGAAACGGCACATACACGAAGCGCATCGGTATTGCTGCTCTGCTGCGCATCTTCCATAAAAGTATATGCCTTCAAATAATATGAAATCGGCAGTCTATCATTCCCGCTGTGTTTACGGAAGAGAGGCCGTCTGAATGTTTCAGACGGCCTTATGCCCGACTTTCAGACGGCCGCGGCCGGCGCTGCGGCATAGTGTATGCGCAAATGTGCGCAAAATTACGGCACCGGCTGTTGCGGTTGCCCTGGCGCACACTTTTTCGGTTATCATTCACGCCTTGATTTTTTTATCGTTACGGCTGTGTGCCGCCTGGATTATTATGTCTGATATACAACACAACACGCAGGTTAAACGCCGTCTGAAAACGCGGCACTTATCCATGATTGCCATCGGCGGCTCCATCGGCACCGGCCTGTTTATGGCCAGCGGCACCGCCATCAACGCGGCCGGGCCGGGCGGCGCGCTGGCAGCCTATGCCGCCATCGGTCTGATGGTGTATTTTTTAATGACCTCTTTGGGCGAAATGGCCACTTATCTGCCCACTTCCGGCTCTTTCAGCACCTATGCCTCGCGCTTTGTCGATCCCTCGCTGGGTTTCGCGCTGGGCTGGAACTACTGGTTCAACTGGGTGATTACGGTTGCGGCCGACGTGGTGATTGCGGCGGTGGTCATCACCTATTGGGAGCCGATGCGGTTTATGGCACCGTGGGCATGGAGCCTTTTGTTTTTCTTAATGATTTTCCTACTCAACACATTATCGGTGCGGGCTTACGGCGAATCGGAATATTGGTTTGCGCTGATTAAAGTGATTACCGTGATGGTGTTTCTCGGCGTGGGCGTACTCACCATTTTCGGCATACTCGGCGGGCAATATGTGGGGCTGGGCAACATGACGATGGGCGATGCACCGTTTTTGGGCGACGGCACCGGCGGCAGGTTTCTCACCATGCTGGGCGTGTTTCTGATTGCCGGCTTCTCGTTTCAGGGTACCGAACTTATCGGCATCACCGCCGGCGAGTCGGAAAACCCCGAAAAAAGCATTCCCAAAGCCGTGAAACAGGTTTTCTGGCGCATTCTGATTTTCTACATTCTCGCCATTTTGGTTATCGGCCTGCTGATTCCCTACACCAGCCCGCAGCTTTTGGGTGCCGATGTAAACGAAATCGCCAAATCGCCGTTTACCCTGGTATTTGAACGCGCAGGACTGGCTTTTGCCGCCGCCGTAATGAACGCCGTGATTCTCACCTCGATTTTATCGGCGGGCAACTCCGGCATGTATGCCTCCACCCGCATGCTCTACGCCATGGGCAAAGACGGCCTGGCCTACAAAATTTTTGCCCGCACCAACGCATCGGGCGTACCGGTGATGTCGCTGCTGGCCACCGGCATCGTTGTGCTCTTGGTGTTTGCGCTGCAATTGGTGAGCGACAATGTTTACCAATACATTCTGGCCGCTTCGGGTTTGACCGGCTTTATCGCCTGGCTGGGCATTGCCGTGAGCCACTACCGTTTCCGCCGTGCCTACGTCGCGCAGGGCAAAGATTTGAACGCGCTCGCATACCGCGCCAAATGGTTCCCCTTCGGCTCGCTGCTGGCTCTGGCCTTGTGTGTGCTGGTGATTATCGGCCAAGACACCGAGCTGGTGCTCAACGGCAACTTCGACTGGGACCGCCTGATTATCACCTATATGGGGCTGCCGGTATTTTTCAGTTTTTATTTCTACCACAAACTGCGCTACAAAACGCACAAAGTTCCGCTGGAGCAGGTGGATTTGAGCCAAGATGCCCATTAGCGGCAATTTATCGCGGCCGCACGGCACAAAGCAGGCCGCCGGCACACTGCGGGCTTGGCCGTAACGGAAATCCGCAACAGAAAATAAAGCAGGTTTACCACGATACGCCCGGCATGCTTCAAGGCCGTCTGAAACATTTCAGACGGCCTTGAAGCATTCTGCAAAAATATCTGTTTCGCTGCGCGGGAAAAACAAGCGGGGCAAACCCGGCAAGCACGGCGCGGCACGGTGTGGCCTGCAAGCTCAAACACCACCGACTTCATCACACCCACAAAGCCGTGGGCATCGCCAAAGGCGGCGGAGATTAACAAAGGCCGTCTGAACGCTTTCAGACGGCCTCTTCTTGCGCGTTCATGGCTTTAAGCAGTTTTTCCAATTTTTCAGGATCTTCCTGGCGCATCAGGCGGGCGGTTTCGTTTTCGAGCGCCAGCGTGTTGCTGTGCAGCACGATATTTTTCACCGCCAGCAGGTTGTTGGGGTTCATCGAAAACCGCCGCAGCCCCATGCCGAGCAAAAGGCGGGTATAGTGGGTGTCGCCGGCCATCTCGCCGCACACCGACACGGTTTTGCCCATGCGGTTGGCGGTGCGGATAACGTGCTGCACCAGCTTGAGCACGGCGGGATGCCCGGGCTGGTAGAGATAGCTCACGGCATCGTCGCCGCGATCCACCGACAGGGTGTATTGGATTAAATCGTTGGTGCCGATAGAAATGAAATCAACGTGTTTGAGCAGGCCGGCCACAGTGAGTGCGGCGGCGGGGATTTCTATCATGCAGCCGGTCGATATGCCGCCGAAGGACTCTTCGCGCTCGGCAAGCTGCCGTTTGGCGGTTTCCAGATGCAGCAGGCACTGCTTCAGCTCGGCGGTGTCGGTAATCATCGGCCACATCATTTTCACCGGCCCGTGGGCGGCGGCACGCAAAATGGCGCGCATCTGGGTGCGGAACATCACCGGCTCGGCCAGGCACAGGCGGGTGCCGGTCAGCCCCAGGGCAGGGTTGAGGCTGCCGTTGGGGGTGGTGTTTTGGCCGAACCAGCGCGGGTTTTTGTCCACACCCAAATCCACGGTGCGTATGGTGAGGCTTTTGCCTTTGAGCTTTTTGACAAACCGGGCATACACGGCGTATTGCTCGTCTTCAGAGGGCATGGTGTCGCGGTTGAGATAGAGAAATTCGCTGCGGAACAAGCCCACGCCGTCTGCCCCGGTTTCGTTCAGGCGTGTGATGTCTTCGAGCGATTCGATATTGGCAAGCAGTTCGATATTGATGCCGTCCTGCGTGGTGGCGGCGGTTTTTTTGATTTTGTTGAGCTCGCGGGTGCGGGCGCGGTATTCGCGGGCGCGGGCGCGGTATTCTTTCAACACCGGCTCATCGGGGTTGATGATTAAGATGCCGTTGATGCCGTCTACAATCACCCATTCGTTTTCGCTGATCAGCTTGCGGGCGTTGTGCAGGCCGATAACCGAGGGAATGTTGAGGCTGCGGCCGAGAATGGCGGTGTGGCTGGTGGGGCCGCCGATATCGGTAACGAAAGCAGCCACCCGCTCTTCTTTGAAATACACGGTGTCGGCGGGCGAAATATCGTTGGCCACCAACACGGTGTCTTCAAGCAGGCTGCCCTCGAGGTTGAGCTCGTTGCCCTGGCCGGCCAGCCGGTTGTGGATGCGCCCGGCCACTTGGAGCATATCCTGCTTGCGCTCGCGCAGATAAGCATCATCGATTTCGTCAAACTGGGCGGAGAGCTTGTCGGTTTGCAGCTTCAGTGCCCACTCTGCATTGATGTGCTGCTCTTCGATAATATCGACAGGCTCGCGCGACAGGGTAACATCGGTGAGCAGCATCAGGTGCAGCGAAATAAACGCGCCCAGCTCGGTGGGGGCGTTTTCGGGCAGTGCGCTGCGCAGCTGCTCCAGCTCGCGGCGGGCGGCTTTCACGGCCGTTTCATATCGCGCCGTTTCGCTTTCGATCCCGGCGGGTTCCAGATCATATTGCGGCACTTCGTGCATACCACGCGTAATCAGATGGGCGCGGCCGATGGCTATGCCTTTGCCTGCGCTCACGCCGTGCAATACGATGGCCATATTATCCGCCCTCGCCGAAATAATCGTTAATCAGCGCGGTAAGCGCCTGCATGGCTGCCGCTTCATCGGCACCGTCTGTTTCCAGCTCGATAACCGTTCCTTGAGCAGCGGCCAGCATCATCAGCCCCATAATGCTTTTGCCGTTTACGCGCCGGCCTTCGCGGCCGACCCACACCTCGCTTTGAAACTGTGCGGCGGTTTGGGTGAATTTGCTCGATGCGCGCGCGTGCAGGCCGAGTTTGTTGATAATCTCAATGGATTGTTTCATCATGCAAAGCATCCTTCGGGCCGGCTGGTGATGTCGATAATGCCGTTAATGGCGGCTTCTTTGACCATTCGGGTAAAATCGGCCAAATTGCCGGCGGCGGGGGCATAGTTGGCAGCTTTCACCATCATCGGCGCATTCAGGCCGGTGAGCATGGCGGTTTTGCCGCTTTCCACCAACCGGCGGGCGGCGTTGCAGGGGGTGGCGCCGAAAATGTCGGTCAGAATCAGCACGCCCGAGCCGTAGTCCAGCTCGGCCGCCATAGCGGCGGCGCGGGAGATGATGCTGTCGTGGTCTTCGTGGGAGCCCACGCCGAGAATGCGGATATTCTGCGGCGTGTCGCCGAAAAAGAAATGCTGCGCCAGGCTGCGGTAAGCCTCGCCTATGGCTTCGTGCGTGATGATTAATAAGCCTATCATGGTGTATCTCAGTGGTGGATCGGGTTCATTTTCAACCAATTAAGCCGCAAAGCGCGGCAATGCGGCAAACCGTGTTTCAGACGGCCGGCGCAACCCCGGTTCGGCCTGCCGGCACGGCATAGTTTTTTTTCAGACAGCCTGCACAGAATATTTGCCGCTCAGGCCGTCTGAAAAACCCGCCGCTAACCGCGCAGAGCATATACCGCGCCGAGGTTGCGCCATGCGCCGGCGGCATCCATGCCGTAGCCGAACACATAGCGGTCGGGCACGCTGATGCCCACATAATCGGCACGCACAGGCTTTTCTTTGCCGGTGTTTTTATCGGCAAACACCGCCGTGGCGCAGGAAGCCGCGCCCAAATCAAGCACCTGCCGTTTGATGGCCGCCATTGTGTGGCCTTCATCGAGAATATCGTCCAACACCAGCACATGGCGGCCGGCCACGCCCTCCTGCGGCGCGCGCAGCCAGTTGAAGCTGCCGCCCTCGAGCTTGCTGCCGTAGCGCGAAACATGCACATAATCAAAATCGAGCGGAAAGTCCAACAGCGGCAGCAGCTGGCCGGTAAACACCACCGCACCGCCCATCGCCGGCAGAACCAATGGGTATCTGCTGCCCAAATCGGCTGTGATTTCGCCGGCCAGGCGCACCAGCGCGCTGCGGCAGGCTTGTTCGTCAAACAATAAATCGGCATTGTCGAGCATGGCTTGTGCCTGCTGCCGTTTGGTTTCGATATTTTTCATTTTTTCAACTTTTTCAGAATATTACAGCCGCAGGCGGGGCGCAAAGCCCTACTGAAGCGGGAAGCGGCAGGCAGATTCTACCGCCATCGGCAACGGCGGTTCAACCGCTGCGGCGCGGCTTTTCTGCGGCGGCGCCGGACAGCGGCCGTGTTCTGCCATATTGCCGGCAGCGCAACGCCTGCTTTTCCGACACCGGCACAGTGCATAAATGCCGCAGCCGCAGCCCTCTGCGCTACAGGGCTGCCCGCCCGATGGGAGCAAGCAGTTTCTGCGGCCGTCTGAACGCGTCGCCGCCTGCACAAGGGGCGGCGCATAACCCGCCCCATTAAAATAATCACGGCACCGTTGCGCCTGCACCCCGAGAACGGTTTTGCCGGCTGCTTGAGCGGCAGCAGCACCGGTTCCGTACGGCACGATGCCGTTCAAGGCAGTACGCAAACAGAGCCGGCATCGCGAATGATGCCATTTCGGTTGCCGGGCAGTTTCCGATACGGTGTTGCGCCTGCGCCCCAGGAGCGGTTTTGCCGGCCGCCAACGCAGCGGCAGAGTTTATTTCTGCCCTGCCGGGGGCTTTCCCGTTGCCGGAATACAGCGGACCACTTCCCCCATCGTGCGGCAAGACCGGCGCTGCGATGACTTATTTTTTAGAGAAGATGCGGCCTGCATTGCCCTCCGCCCCATACTTATTTTCAGCAGATTGGCTATAATCCCGCCTTGATTTTCACTTTTCAGACGGCCTCTACCGTGAACCAAACTCCCCGCGACCCCTATGCTTTTTTAGAAAACCTGCACAGCCCCGAAACCCTGCGTTTCGCCGCCGAAGCCCACGCCGAAACGCAGGCGCGCTTTGCCTCATCGGCAGCGTTCGGGCAAACCGTTGCCGAAATGGTAAAAGAGTTGCAAAACCCGCGCCAGATTGCGTTTTGCCAAGAACACCGCGCGCGTATGTATCATTTCCACCAAAGCAGCGAACACCCGAAAGGCGTGTACCGGGTGTGCAGTGCGGCTTCCTACCGTTCGGGCTGCCCCGAATGGAAAACGCTGTTTTCGGCGGCCGATTTCGACAACGTGCTGGGCGATGACGTTTATCTCGATGGGGTGTCGCATTATGTCGAACAGCCCGAGCGCGTGTTAATCAGCCTCAGCCGCGCGGGCGGCGATGCGGCCTACACGCTCGAATTCGACCTCGCCGCACAAAAACTGGTAGAGGGCGGTTTTCATTTTCCCGCCGGCAAAAACCACATTGCCTGGCGCGATTTCAACAGCGTTTGGGTCTGCCCCGCCTGGCATCCGCAGCAAACCACCGCCGCAGGCTACCCGCGCGAAGTGTGGCTGGTGGAGCGCGGCCAGAGTTTTGAAGAAGCCGCATCCGTTTACCGAATCGGTTCAGACGGCCTGATGGTCAATGCCTGGCGTTATCTCGATGCGCAGGGCGCGCCGCTGGATTTAATCGAGGCCGCACACGGTTTCTACACCAAAACCTATCTGCAAGTGCTGCCCGGCGGCAAAACCCTGCCCCTCAACCTGCCCGAAGACTGCGAAATTTCCGGCTATCTCGCCGGCCACCTGCTGCTGCACCTGCACAGCCCGTGGCAGCGCGCCAACCAAAGCTATCCCGCCGGCAGCCTTGTGGCCGTCAAACTCAACAAAGGCAAAACCGGCACGGCTCACCTGCTGTTTGCCCCCAACGAAACGCAGGCACTCGAAAGCGTGGAAACCACCAAACGCTTCGTTGCCGCCACCCTGCTCGACAACGTTTCCGGCCGTCTGAAAGCATGGCGGTTTTCAGACGGCCGCTGGCATGAGGAAACCCTGCCCGCGCTGCCGCAGGGCGCGCTCGAACTGACCGACCAACCCTGGGGCGGCGATGTACTGTATATCGCCGCCGGCGATTTCACCACCCCGCTGACCCTGTTTGCCCTCGATCTCAACGTGATGGAACTTTCGGTTATCCGCCGCCAGCCGCCTCAATTCGACACCGAAGGCATCAAAGTGCAGCAGTTTTATGCCGAATCTGCCGACAGCACCCGCATACCTTATTACCATGTCGGCAAAAACCACACCCCCGACACCCCCGCGCTGGTTTATGTTTACGGCGGCTTTGCCGTGCCCGAGCTGCCGCACTACATGGGCAGCATCGGCAAATACTGGCTCGAACCGGGCAAATCGTTTGTGCTGGCCAACGTGCGCGGCGGCGGCGAGTTCGGCCCGCGCTGGCACCGCGCCGCGCAAGGCATACACAAACACAAAAGCACAGACGATCTGCTTGCCGTTGTCCGCGACCTGCACACGCGCGGCCTGAGCAGCCCCGCACACACCGCCATACAGGGCGGCAGCAATGGCGGCCTGGTTACCGCATCGGCCTTCGTGCGCGAACCGCAAACAATCGGCGCACTGGTGTGCGAAATGCCGCTCACCGATATGCTGCGCTACCCCTATCTTTCGGCAGGCGCAAGCTGGATTGAAGAATACGGCCACCCCGAACACCCCCAATCCGCAGCCGCCCTTGCCGCCCTTTCGCCCTACCACCGGCTTTCAGACGGCCGAACCTACCCCCCCGCCCTGATTACCACCAGCCTGAGCGATGACCGCGTCCACCCCGCCCACGCGCTCAAGTTTTACGCCAAACTGCGCCGCAGCAGCCCCCGCACCTGGCTCTACGCCCCCGCAGACGGCGGCCACACCGGCAACACCACCCAAGAAGCGACAGCCGCCGAATTCGCCTGCATTCTGCAATTTCTCAACGAAACCCTCGGCAGAGCTCCGGCGCAAAGGCCGTCTGAACATACCGCACCGCCATCACCGCCCTTAACCCAACAATGCCCGCAACGCCCGCCCAAAGCTCAAAAAAAACAATTAACAAATTGAAAATAAAACAAAATAAAAAGGCTATTGTAGTTAAAAAGCAGCCTATGCTAATATGCCGCCTAACCCTGCGCCGCTTCGGCGGCCTGCCTTTTGTGTATTTTTCGATAGAAAACTCTAAAAAGATTCGGTACAATCCGACCGAGTTTATTTTCAAACCCGCCTTTCCCCATAAGGCATTTAAGGACCGACCGATATGTCAAACATTGAACAACAAGTTAAAAAAATTGTTGCCGAACAACTGGGTGTAAACGAAGCCGAAGTGAAAAACGAGTCTTCTTTCCAAGACGACTTGGGTGCCGACTCACTCGACACCGTTGAGCTGGTTATGGCACTGGAAGAAGCTTTCGGCTGCGAAATCCCCGATGAAGAAGCCGAAAAAATCACCACCGTGCAACTGGCTATCGACTATATCCAATCACACTCCGCCTAAACGCGCAGTGCCTTAAACCATACCGAATCAGCCTCTGCTGCGGGTTTTCCTGCCGACAGAGGCTTTTTGGCCTGCAAACCCTCCACAACGAAATTTCAGACGGCCTGCCCGCCACCGTGCCGCAGGCCGCCCAACCGGAACAGCGAGAACATTATGAGTCAGCGAAGAGTCGTTATCACAGGTTTGGGGCAGGTATCGCCCGTCGGCAACGATACCGCCTCCGCTTGGAGCAACCTTTTGGCCGGCAACAGCGGCATCGGCACCATCACCCGCTTCGATGCCTCCGACATCAGCAGCCAAGTCGCAGGAGAAGTCAAAGATTTCGACATCAATGCCTACATCAGCCCCAAAGAAGCCCGCCGCATGGATGCCTTTATCCATTACGGCATCGCCGCCGCTCTGCAGGCCGTTGCCGACTCCGGGCTGGACGAAACCGAAGGTTTGGATAAAGACCGCATAGGCGTCAATATCGGCTCCGGCATCGGCGGTCTGCCCAGCATCGAAGCCACCGGTGCCGTATTGCAGGAAAGCGGCGCGCGCAAAATCAACCCGTTTTTTATCCCCGGCTCGCTGATTAACCTGATTGCCGGCCACATTACCATACTCAAAGGCTACCGCGGCCCCAGCTACGGCATGGTTTCCGCCTGCACGACCGGCGCGCACTCCATCGGCGACTCAGCCCGCCTGATCAAATACGGCGATGCCGATGTGATGATTGCCGGCGGTGCCGAAGGAGCCATCTGCTCTTTGGGCGTGGGCGGATTTGCCGCCATGAAGGCGCTCTCCACCCGCAACGATGATCCGGCCACCGCCTCCCGCCCGTGGGACAAAGGCCGCGACGGCTTCGTTATCGGCGAAGGTGCCGGCATTTTGGTGTTGGAAGAATTGGAACACGCCAAAAAACGCGGTGCCAGAATCTATGCCGAAATTGTCGGCTTCGGCATGAGTTCCGATGCCTACCACATCACCGCACCCAATGTCGAAGGCCCCGCCATCGCCGTTACCCGCGCCCTTAAAGATGCCGGCCTGAACCCCGATGATGTGGATTATGTCAACGCGCACGGCACTTCCACCCCGTTGGGCGATGCCAACGAAACCAACGCTCTGAAACTGGCTTTGGGCGACCATGCCTACAAAGTGGTGGTCAATTCCACCAAATCCATGACCGGCCACCTGCTCGGCGCGGCCGGCGGCGTAGAGGCCGTGTACAGCGTGTTGGCCGTGCACCACCAAAAATCGCCGCCCACCATCAACATTTTCGAACAGGATATCGAAGCCGGCTGCGATTTGGATTACTGCGCCAACGAAGCCCGCGATATGAAAATCGATGTAGCGGTTTCCAACTCGTTCGGATTCGGCGGTACCAACGGCACTTTGGTGTTTAAGAAGTTCACAGGCTGATTTCCCGCCTGCAAACAGGTTGAAATATCATAAGGCCGTCTGAAAAAGTTTTCAGACGGCCTTTTTATCGAGTCCGGCAAACCCGCCCCGCTTTTCAGCGCAAGGCGGTAAACCGCAGACAAGACAGTAAGAACCCTGCTGTGTTACCGCGTCAGCGGCTTACCAAACCCTTTCCTTCCAGCCGAGACACGGCCCGCACAACGGAAATAAAGCGGGTTCGCTATGCTTATTTCAACACCACCCTCGTCCAGCGGCCCACCCATTGTTTCTGCTTTTGCGCCATTTCTTTGGCAGCCGGCGCATCATGCTTGGGCGGAGTTTGGGCAAATTCGAACACTTTCGGCAGCGGCGTGCCTTTCACCGCCGGATACACCCACATTTCGGTCGGCAGAGCCTGCTGCACATCGGCACTTTGCAGGTAAGACACCAGCTTCACCGCCAGCGCGGGCTGTTTTGCGCCTTTGAGCACCGCTGCACCCTCCACCTGGCGGAACACGCCGCCTTTGAGAAACAGGTTGCCGGTGGGCGGCTCGGTGTATTTGCCTTTACCGTAATGCACTTCGGCAGCAGGGCTGGCGGCGTAGCTCACAATCAGCGGGCGCGAACCGCCGTTGCGGGTGAAATCGGTGTTGTAGGCATCGCTCCAGCTTTTTGCCACTTTCACGCCGTTTCGGCGCATTTCACCCCACCATTTAAAGGCAGCCTCTTCGCCCAGTCCGCCGATGTTGGCCATCAGAAACGACAGGCCGGGGCTGGAAGTTGCGGGATTGGGCGTAACCAGCAGATTTTTATAGGCAGGTTTGGCCAAATCCTGCAGCGACTGCGGCAGCGGCAGCTTGTTTTGCCCGAACCATTTTTTATCATAGTTCAGCACCACATAACCGTAGTCCACCGCCAGCGCGCCCGGCAGGGAAACGTTTACCGGCGCCGAAACGGGCTGTTTTTCGGCCAAGATGCCGTTTTGCACGGCTTTGGCAATATTGGCGTTGTCCAGCCCGTACACCGCATCGGCAATCGGCTTGGCACGGCTCAAAATCAGCTTGTTCAGCATCTCGTTGCCGCTGCCCACTTTGATAACCGACACTTTGGCGCGGTTTTCCCGCTCAAACTTGGCAATGGTTTCTTCAGGCAGGCTGAACGAGCCGTGCACCGCCAGCCGCACTTCGGTTTGCGCGAAGGCCTGCACTCCCCAAAGCCAAATGCCCAAAACCGCTAAAATTTTCTGTTGTCTGTTCATTTTCCAATATCCGTATAATGCAGCAGGTCTGTAAAATATTTTAAATACCATGAATTGTCAAACCGTATGGCTGTTTGATCTCGACAACACCCTGCACCACGCCGATGCGGGCATTTTTGCATTGATTAACCGCCGCATGACGGCCTATCTGGCCAGCAGGCTCAATCTCAGCCAACAAACCGCAGGCCGTTTGCGGCAGGACTACTGGCACCGCTACGGTACCACATTGGCGGGGCTGCGGCTGCACCATCCCGAAGTGTGTGTAAACGAATTTTTACAATACAGCCACCCCCTGCCCGAAATCCTGCCCGCGCTGGTGCCGGTGGAAGGGACGGCTGAAACTTTAGGCCGTCTGAAAGGTCGAAAAGCAGTGTTTTCCAACGCGCCTTCTTTTTATGTTGCCGCGCTGATTGAAGCTATGGGGATTGCACAGCATTTCGATGCGCTGTTCGGCATCGATGATTTCGGCTTATTCTGCAAACCGCATCCGCAATCCTATTTAACCGTTTGCGGCAAACTCCATGCCCTCCCCCGACACTGCATTATGGTGGACGACAGCGCCGGCAATCTGCAGGCGGCCAAAAATTTGGGCATGAAAACCGTTTGGTTCGGCGCCCGCTCCCGCCTCCCGCCCTTTGCAGACTGCGCCGCCCCCGATATGGCCGCATTGCGCCGATGGTCAGCGGCGGCGGAGTATGCCACTATGAACGAAACAACAATTTGATTAAAATAACACCCCGTCTTACCCGCCCGATATTTTTAAAAATTTAAGGATAAATCATGCGTTATACCGCCATTTTAGCCGCTCTCGCCGCGCTGGCAGGCTGCTCTTGGGAAACCTACCAAAACGCCGAAGGCCGCACCGCGCTGCGCCAAAAATACCAAGCCGGCACCCCCGTTGTGTATCAAGACGGCACTTATTCGCGCAATATGCGCTACAACCAGTTCCGCCCCGAGCAGCGCGCGGTAACTTCCGATGCCGCCGGCCATAACGTGCGCGGCACCCATTGGCAGAAACCCGGCAGCGGCCAGCCCGAAGCCCAGCCCGCAGACGGCGCTGCGCCCGATATGGCGCAATAAACACACACCAACCATTTAATTTATTAGGTATCGGCCGTCTGAAACCGTATTTTGAATCCGCTTCACTGCCACTGCCGCCGGGCAGCAAACCGCAGACAGCGGCTCAAGACGCGGCAACGCCGTAACGAAGACAACGGAAATCCGCTATAGAACCGGACACAGGTTTTCAGAACCGGACACAGGTTTTCAGACGGCCAATCCATACACTCCAACCCCATAAACATGATGAAAGACAAGGCCGCACCATGAGCCAATCCCCCCTCCATGTTGTTATTCTCGCTGCGGGCAAAGGAACGCGCATGTATTCCAGAATGCCCAAAGTGTTGCACGAAATCGGCGGCGAGCCGATGCTGGCGCGCGTTATCGACACCGCCCTCGGCCTCAACCCGCAGGGTATCCATGTGGTTATCGGCCACGGCAAAGAAATGGTGCGCGAAAAAGTAAAGCGCAACGTAAACTGGGTAGAACAAACCGAGCAGCTGGGCACCGGCCACGCGGTGAAAACGGCTTTGCCACACCTGCCCTCGGAAGGCCGCACGCTGGTGCTCTACGGCGACGTGCCGCTCACCGACACCGCCACGCTTGAAGCCCTGCTCGAAGCGGCCGGCAGCGAAGTCGGCCTGCTCACCGATATGCCCGACAACCCCGCAGGCTACGGCCGCATCATCCGCGAAGGCGGCAAAGTGGTGGCAGTTGTCGAAGAAAAAGATGCCGATGCCGCCCAAAAAGCCGTGAAAGAAACCAACACCGGCATTTTGGTGCTGCCCAACGCCAAACTCGCCGGCTGGCTTAACGGTTTGGGCAGCAACAACGCGCAGGGAGAATATTATCTGACCGACCTGATTGCAGCAGCCAATTCAGACGGCATCGCCGTACACCCCGTGCAGGTGGCGGCTTCTTATTTGGCCGCAGGCGTGAATAATAAAGCGCAACTGGCCGAGTTGGAGCGCATTTTCCAAACCAACCAGGCGCAAGCGCTGCTCACCGCCGGCGTTACCCTGCGCGACCCCGCCCGCTTCGATTTGAGAGGCCGTCTGAAACACGGGCAAGACGTGGTTATCGATGCAAACGTGGTTATCGAAGGCGAGGTCGAACTGGGAGACGGGGTGGAAATCGGTGCCAACTGCGTGATTAGCAACGCCAAAATCGCGGCAGGCAGCAAAATCGCCCCGTTTTCGCACCTGGAGGGCTGCGAAGTGGGCAGCAACGCCCGCATCGGCCCCTACGCACGCCTGCGCCCCGGCGCCAAACTGGCAGACGAAGTACACATCGGCAACTTTGTCGAAGTGAAAAACACCGCGATGGGCAGGGGCAGCAAAGCCAACCACCTCACCTATCTGGGCGATGCCGAAATCGGCAGCCAAACCAACATCGGCGCGGGCACCATCACCGCCAACTACGATGGGGTCAACAAACACAAAACCCTAATTGGTGATGATGTGCGCATCGGCTCCAATGTGGTGCTGGTCGCCCCCGTATCGCTGGGCAACAAAGTAACCATCGGCGGCGGCAGCACCATCACGAAAAACTGTGAAGACAACACCCTTGTGCTCGCGCGCGCGCGCCAAACCATCATCGAAGGCTGGGTACGGCCTGAGAAAGAAAGAAAGCAGTAAACCGTTTCTGCCGCCGTTTTCAGACGGCCTGCCGGTGTGGGGCCGGCCGTCTGAAAACATGATGCCCATCACTTAACCTATGAAAACCATACAAACCGCAGGCTGACACCTGCACTGCCCGTTTTTCCCACTCAGGCCGTCTGAAAGCCTGCCGGCCTGATTTTCCCCAACCCTCTGGATACTAAGGAACTTAATATGTGCGGTATCGTGGGCGCCATCCGCGCCGACCACAATGTTGTGGACTTTTTAACCGACGGCCTCAAACGCTTGGAATACCGAGGCTACGACTCATCAGGCATCGCCGTGTTCAGCAACGGAAAAATCAAACGCGTGCGCCGTGTCGGACGCGTGCAGCTGATGGAAGATGCTGCCAAAGCCAAAGGGCTGTTCGGCCATATCGGCATCGGCCACACCCGCTGGGCCACCCACGGCGGCGTAACCGAGCCCAACGCCCACCCGCATATTTCAGGCGGCCTGATTGCAGTGGTACACAACGGCATCATCGAAAACTTTGAAAGCGAGCGCACCCGCCTGCAGGCTTTGGGCTATGAATTCGAGTCGCAAACCGACACCGAAGTCATCGCCCACAGCATCAAACACGAATACGGCCAAAACGGCGGCAACCTGTTTGAAGCCGTCCAATCAGCCACCCAAAACTTTCACGGTGCCTACGCCATCGCCGTGATTGCGCAAGACAACCCCGATGAAATGGTGGTTGCCCGCATGGGCTGCCCGCTGCTGGTTGCACTGGGCGACAACGAAACCTTTATCGCCTCCGATGTTTCCGCCGTTATTGCCTTCACCCGCAACATCGCCTATCTGGAAGACGGCGACATCGCCCTGCTGCGCGCCGGCGGCATTGAAAAACTGATCGACAAAACCGGCAACCCCGCCCAACGCAAAGTGAAAGTGTCCGAGCTTTCGCTGGCCTCGCTCGAACTGGGTCCCTACAGCCACTTCATGCAGAAAGAAATCCACGAACAGCCCCGCGCCATCGCCGACACCGCCGAAGTGTTTCTGGAAGGCGGCTTCGAGCCGGAAAACTTCGGCAGCCGCGCCCGCGAAGTGTTCAACGATACCGACAGCATCAAAATCCTCGCCTGCGGCACCTCATACTACTCCGCCCTCACCGCCAAATACTGGCTGGAGAGCATCGCCAAAGTGCCGACCGATGTAGAAATCGCCAGCGAATACCGCTACCGCGACGTTATCGCCAACCCCAAACAACTGGTTATCACCATTTCCCAGTCCGGCGAAACGCTCGACACCATGGAAGCACTGAAATACGCCCAATCGCTCGGCCACAAACACAGCCTTTCTATCTGCAACGTGATGGAATCCGCCCTGCCCCGCGAAAGCAAACTGGTGCTCTACACCCGCGCCGGTGCCGAAATCGGCGTAGCATCCACCAAAGCCTTCACCACCCAACTTGTCGTATTGTTCGGCCTGGCCGTTACCCTCGGCAAAATGCGCGGCCTAGTGAGCAGCAAACAGGCACACGCCTACATCGAAGAACTGCGCCAACTGCCCGGCAGCATCCAACATGTAATGAACCTCGAGCCGCAAATTGCCGCCTGGGCACAAAAGTTCGCCCAAAAAACCAGCGCACTGTTTCTCGGACGCGGCATCCACTACCCGATTGCCCTCGAAGGCGCGCTGAAACTGAAAGAGATCACCTATATCCACGCAGAAGCCTACCCTGCCGGCGAACTGAAACACGGCCCGCTGGCACTGGTGGACGAAAACATGCCCGTGGTGGTGATTGCCCCCAACGACAGCCTGCTGGACAAAGTGAAAGCCAATATGCAGGAAGTAGGCGCACGCGGCGGCGAACTGTTTGTGTTTACCGACCTCGACAGCCACTTCAACGAAGGCAAAGGCATACACGTTATCCGCACCCCGCGCCATGTCGGCGTATTGTCGCCCATCGTACACACCATTCCCGTGCAGTTATTGTCCTACCACGCCGCCCTCGCACGCGGCACCGATGTCGACAAACCACGCAACCTGGCCAAATCGGTAACGGTAGAATAACACCTGTTTGAATGCCGGGCACGGAAAGGCCGTCTGAAAACAGTTGCCGGAAGGCAAAAGATTTTCAGACGGCCTGTTCCTGTTTGCGGTGGTGCCTTGACGGTTTGAATCCCAGCCCGAAAGGCGGGCAGCCTGTGGAGAAACCAAACTGGCCAAGATGTGCAGGACGGAAAATCTGTAAAAAAGCTCAAACAACCTGAAACCGTTAAAAAAGCCAGGCA
>NZ_JADGLG010000237.1:0-251 GCF_015235335.1 Neisseria sp. 19428wB4_WF04 | reverse complement strand
ACCGAAAATCTTTTCCTCTGTTCTTGAAAGAATGTGAGTTTCGTTTTAACTTCGGGACACCAAAGCAGCAGTTAAAAACTTTGCGGCTTTGGTGTGGTGTTTAGGGCTAATCTACTCCAGCCCCTTATCTATTGCCCAATACGGGTTCTCGAAGTTTCCACTCCTCCCTTAATTTCACCGTAGAGCTGGCTATGGCCGCCGCCTGACTGGGCGCAGGCTGCCAACAAAACAGCAAGAGCGGCTGAATACAA
>NZ_JADGLG010000236.1:0-252 GCF_015235335.1 Neisseria sp. 19428wB4_WF04 | reverse complement strand
AATAGCTCTCATCCAATTCTATAGCGCCCTCAAAAACCTGATCTGCTTCCAAAGCCAAATGATGGCTGATAACAAGACGGATTTTACGGTAGAAGAGAATAGCCGTATTGGGCTGAATACCTAAGATTGTTAAATATCGTGCAAAACTGAGCCAGGGAAACGGGGAGTTGTGCTCCAAAATTGAGCCACTCTCCGTTTGTTATAAACTGCTCCGCTTTATCACACAGCGGAGCCCAACCTGGATGTTATGCA
>NZ_JADGLG010000235.1:0-253 GCF_015235335.1 Neisseria sp. 19428wB4_WF04 | reverse complement strand
GAAAAGTATTTGAAAAACGGGACCCATCGTTTATGATGAATGCAGTACCGGACAGATGAGGGAAGAAGGGCGGTACCGCCACAATATTCATTACGGAGCAAAACCATGAAACTGAAACTTTATTTATGGGGCTGAAGTAGATTAGCCCTAAACACCACACCAAAGCCGCAAAGTTTTTAACTGCTGCTTTGGTGTCCCGAAGTTAAAACGAAACTCACATTCTTTCAAGAACAGAGGAAAAGATTTTCGGTCG
>NZ_JADGLG010000234.1:0-254 GCF_015235335.1 Neisseria sp. 19428wB4_WF04 | reverse complement strand
ACGGGGCGTGCTGTTTACCGCTGCCCTGAATGAAGCCGCGTTTCCACTTGCCTGCGCCGATGGCAACGATTTTCGCTGTTTGCGCGGGACAGGCCGCGCCGAAAGCGGGCACGGTGTAGGCACCATCCAATCCGTTTTGCCCGCAACCCCCGCCGCTTTCAGCACTGCCCCGCCACATCGGCGGCTTTTTGCGCGCAGGCCGGCGCAACATTGCCCATTGCAGATTTGCCGTCCCCGCGCGTGCTGACGGCGAT
>NZ_JADGLG010000233.1:0-254 GCF_015235335.1 Neisseria sp. 19428wB4_WF04 | reverse complement strand
GGACAACGCAAAGGCAAACGTGGTCGCGGTGCGGCTGGCAAAGTGGCTGTATTCGGGCTTTTGAAGCGTAATGGTAAGGTTTACACCGTTGCCGTACCCAATGACTTTATTGCCAATTATCCGCGAGATTGTTTATACCGATTGTTACAAAAGTTATGACGTTCTTGATGTGAGCGAATTTTCACATTTTCGGATCAATCACAGCACACATTTTGCTGAGCGACAAAATCACATTAACGGAATTGAGAACTTTT
>NZ_JADGLG010000232.1:0-255 GCF_015235335.1 Neisseria sp. 19428wB4_WF04 | reverse complement strand
AACGCTTAAACAACCCGTCTTTGGTATTTTCGAAAGAGACGGCAGGGTTTATACCGAAATCGTTCCTGATTGTAAAAAGCAAACACTTCAAGCTGTTATATTGGGAAAGGTCTCTCTGGAGGGTGTTCTTTATTCTGATAGCCGGCGCGGTTACAGCGGCCTGGTCGATGCGGGCTACTCTAAACATTTGCGCGTTAATCACGGACAAAATGAGTTTGCGGATGGTACCGGGCACATCAATGGTATTGAAAGCTT
>NZ_JADGLG010000231.1:0-256 GCF_015235335.1 Neisseria sp. 19428wB4_WF04 | reverse complement strand
CAAGCAACCATGCCGCCCGCGTGTTGTATTCTTTGGAAACAGACGCTTTCCCGATGCTTGGAAAGCACCCCGTTACCGAAATCAAAGCCCCGTTACAGCTGGAAACGGTAAGGCGGTAGAAGCGCGTTATCAATTCCATTCCAAAACTGAGCCACAGTTGTGGTCTAAAATTGAGCCACCCTATGAGCGGTGTTTCATCCGGTAAGAATCATTGCCCGTCTCAAAAATATCGCAGCAATAAGTCAGGCGGTCCAGT
>NZ_JADGLG010000230.1:0-257 GCF_015235335.1 Neisseria sp. 19428wB4_WF04 | reverse complement strand
CGATACGCTTTCAGACGGCCGGGCAGCTTTCAGACGGTGTTTTTACCCTGTTGGATGAACGATACGCCCGCGCGCCAGCACAGCATATATATGAGATGCACGTTTCTGCCCCCTGCCGGATAAGGGGAATGATACGCTTCGGCAGTTCCTTTCTCGGCGCAACCCGGTTTTGCCCTCCTGTTTGGATAAGGGGCGCGATACGGAGCGGTGTAGAAAGTGTGCAGCAGCTTCAGTTTTTGCCCCCTGTTTGGATAAAG
>NZ_JADGLG010000229.1:0-258 GCF_015235335.1 Neisseria sp. 19428wB4_WF04 | reverse complement strand
CCCCTTATCCGGCAGGGGGCAGAAACGTGCATCTCATATATATGCTGTGCTGGCGCGCGGGCGTATCGTTCATCCAACAGGGTAAAAACACCGTCTGAAAGCTGCCCGGCCGTCTGAAAGCGTATCGTCCCCTTTATCCAAACAGGGGGCAAAAACTGAAGCTGCTGCACACTTTCTACACCGCTCCGTATCGCGCCCCTTATCCAAACAGGAGGGCAAAACCGGGTTGCGCCGAGAAAGGAACTGCCGAAGCGTATC
>NZ_JADGLG010000228.1:0-259 GCF_015235335.1 Neisseria sp. 19428wB4_WF04 | reverse complement strand
ATTGTTTATACCGATTGTTACAAAAGTTATGACGTTCTTGATGTGAGCGAATTTTCACATTTTCGGATCAATCACAGCACACATTTTGCTGAGCGACAAAATCACATTAACGGAATTGAGAACTTTTGGAACCAAGCAAAACGCCATTTACGCAAGTTTAACGGCATTCCCAAAGAGCATTTTGAACTGTATTTGAAAGAGTGTGAATGGCGTTTTAACAACAGTGAGATAAAATTTCAAATTTCTATTTTAAAACAAT
>NZ_JADGLG010000022.1:0-37849 GCF_015235335.1 Neisseria sp. 19428wB4_WF04 | reverse complement strand
ATGCATAACATCCAGGTTGGGCTCCGCTGTGTGATAAAGCGGAGCAGTTTATAACAAACGGAGAGTGGCTCAATTTTGGAGCACAACTCCCCGTTTCCCTGGCTCAGTTTTGCACGATATTTAACAACGGCATTTTTACGGTACTTTTTTAGTGGTATTTTCAAGATACCGCAAAAGATACCGTAAATTTTTGATTTATTCAATTAGTCTGTATTAGACGGGATTAGAAGATTAAAACCATCTGAAAACATTGGCAATCAGCCTGAAATCCCCGTCCCGCCTGCATCTTGGTTTATGGTATTAGACGGTGTTAGACGTAAAAAAACAGCCCAAAAATAGGGCTGTTTTCTTTTGATGGTGCCGACATCGAGACTTGAACTCGAACGACCTAAGGTCACTACCCCCTCAAGATAGCGTGTCTACCAATTCCACCATGTCGGCAAAAAACTATATTGTAAAAATTTAATTTCGATACCCGAATGCTTCTATATAATTATTGATTTGAAGAAGCAGGAGTTTGCGGCGTAGATTGTACGGGTGCACTTGGCTGTGTTTGTGCCGGCCGGCTCTGTTGCACATTGCTGAAATCCAAGCCGTGTTTGCCTGAATGGGTATTAATATAAACCATAGCCACACAGGTGGCGAAGAATACTGTGGCAGCGATAGCGGTACTGCGGCTTAAAAAGTTGGCGTTACCGCCTGATCCGAATACACCTTGTGCGCTGCCGCTGCCCGAGCCGAATGTGGCACCTGCATCTGCACCCTTGCCGTGCTGCATCAAAACCAGCACGATAACAGCCAAAGCGGCGAAGATGTTGATAATCCAAAAAACGGTTTTATAGGCTTCCATGATTCTTATGATTCTTGTGCGGCACAGATAATGGCGGTAAACGAGTCGTAAGACAGGGATGCCCCGCCCACCAATGCACCGTCTACATACGGTACGGTGAAAATGTCGGTCGCGTTGCCGGCGTTGACGCTTCCGCCGTAAAGGATGCGGATATTAACATCGTTGCCGCACAATGACAAGATTTGTTTGTGTATAAAAGCGTGCATATCAGCAATTTGCCCGGTGGTGGCAACTTTGCCGGTGCCGATGGCCCATACCGGTTCATAGGCCACAGCGATGTTTTTCGTGTGTAAACCTTCTAAAATCGAGAGCTGGTGGGCGATTACTTTTTGTTCATGCCCTGCTTCACGCTCTTGCAGGCTTTCGCCCACACACAGCAGCGGAGTTAAGCCCACATTTAACACGTTTACCATTTTTTGGCGTTGGATATCGTTTTTTTCGCCGAAATACAGGCTGCGCTCGGAGTGGCCGATCAATACGATATCCACGCCGATGTCGGCCATCATCTCGGCAGACACTTCGCCGGTATAAGCACCGTTGTCGGGGAAGCGGCTGACATCTTGAGCGCAGGTGAGAATGCGGTTGTTGAGTACAATCTGCATGGCATTGTGCAGTTGCAGCAGGTAAACGGTGGGGGCGGCTAAGCCGATAACCACTTGGTCGGCCGTGGGCATGATGCGGAAGCGGTGCATCAGTGCGTTATTGTTTTGCAGGCGGCCATTCATTTTCCAGTTACCGATAACCCATTTTTTATCCCACATGGTTTTGGTGTCCTTCGTTTACTTCGTAACGTTTCGGATTTTAACGCACCTTGCGGTAAAAATGTAGTGCGTTGTAATGGATATTGCACCAACTGGCGGGTGGATACATGTTTGGAGCTATGGGTGTGGGCAGACCGTCTGAAACTGTTTCAGACGGTCTGTCAAGATTATCTTTTGGCTGTCGGTTTCTGCATCTAAATCGGTGTTGTATCCGATGGTGCCGCAATTGTTATGTTGGTTTTTTAATGGCCGGCTGCGTGCCAGGGTTTTTGTGCGCCGGCGTGGAACGAGGGTTTTTTGCCGCCCCAAAGCGTGTCGATATCGTAAAAGTCGCGCACGGCGGGCAACATAATGTGCACCACTAAATCGCCCGCATCAACCAGCGCCCATTCGCCGCTGTCTTGGCCTTCGCTGCCGAGGATTTCAAAGCCGGCTGCTTTTAAGTCAACGGCTACGTTGTCGGCCAAGGCTTTCACTTGGCGGCTGCTGTCGCCGCTGGCAATAATCATGCGGGCAAATAGGGAGGTTTTCTCTTGGGTTTCGAGCACGGCGATGTCTTTGGCTTTGATGTCTTCAAGCGCGTTTACGGCGGTTTCTACCATTGTTTGAAGGGCTTGCAGTTCTTGTGGGTTCATTTCCGGTTCCTGTTTGTGGAAGTTGTGTTCAGAGGGCCTGAGGCTGTTGCCGGCCAATCAGGCCGTCTGAAAAATGGTTAGCGGTAAAGGTTGTGCCGTGCGATATAGGCTGCGACTTGTGTGTCTATCATCCCGGCGGTACTTTCGCTGTGGCGCAGCCGGCGGCGGATTTCGGTGGAGCTGATGTTGCAAGGCGGTGCTTGCAACAGTTGCAGGCTGCCTTTTTGCAGGGCTTGACCCAGCCAGCTTTGTAATTCGCGCGGAACTTGGGCCAGGCTGCCGCCGGTGCGGACGGCAACGGCCATATGGGTTTGTTTGACCAGGGTCTGCCATTTTTTCCAGGTGTGCAGTTGGAGCAGGTTGTCGCTGCCGATCAGCCACCATAATCGGGCGGTGGGGAATTGCTGGCGGAAGATCTGTATGGTGTCGAAGGTGTAGGTTGCGCCTTTGCGGACGATGTCGCAGTCGCTGACGGCAAAACGGCTGTCGGCACAGGCAGCCAATTCGGTCATTGCCAAACGGTGCTTTGCGGGTGTGCGGGTGTTTGCTGTTTTGTGGTAAGGGTCGCCTGCGGGCAGAAACACTGCCATATCCAAATTTAATTCGTTGGCGAAGGCGCGGGCGATGTGCAGGTGGCCGTTGTGGGGCGGGTCGAATGTTCCGCCGAAAAGTCCGATATTTTTCATGAAATCAAGTTGATATGGGGCATTCGGCAGTGCCGTTTACAATCACGGTGAGTTTGCCGGTGGTGGGGTGGATAACGAGGCCGTGAACGGCAACGTTGTCGGGCATCAGCGGGTGGCGGCGGATAAGGCCGACCGTGTGGCGTACGCTTTCTTCTACGTTGTCAAAACCGGTGAGCCAGCTGTCTAAGTCGATACCGGCGTTGCGCAAGGTGGTGATGCGGTCGTTGGGAATGCCGTTTTGGTGGGCGCGGCTGAGAAATGTGCCGGGGTTGAGGCCGCGCATACCGCAATCGTAGTGGGCGATGACCATGATTTCTTTTACTTTCAGCTCGAATACGGCTACCAGTAGGCTGCGCATCACGGAGCCCCACGGGTGGGTAACGAGGGCGCCGGCGTTTTTAATCAGTTTGGCATCGCCGTTTTTCAGCCCCAGCGCACGCGGCAGCAGCTCAACCATGCGTGCGTCCATACACGATAAAATCGCGAGTTCGCGTTCGGGAAATTTGTTGGTAAAAAATTGGGCGTATTCTCCTGAATCCACAAATTCCCGGTTGAAATTCAAAATATGGTCGAGTTCGCTCATGTCTGTTTCGGCAGCTTGGTGGGTGCGGCCATTATAGCGGTTTCGGAGCCGGTGTGTGCAGAAGGCCGTCTGAAAGCCGGAATACTCCAAAGTATCGGATATGGCAGATTAATGCATAGCGGTATGGCATTATGATA
This sequence comes from Neisseria sp. 19428wB4_WF04, assembly GCF_015235335.1. Lineage (NCBI taxonomy): Bacteria > Pseudomonadati > Pseudomonadota > Betaproteobacteria > Neisseriales > Neisseriaceae > Neisseria > Neisseria sp. 19428wB4_WF04. Next base: position 34,197 of record NZ_JADGLG010000022.1, on the reverse strand, counting down.
TGGATGCGTTTTGCTGTATGGTTTGCGCCATCAAAGCTTGCCATCTCGGCTCTTGGAATTTTACCCGTTATAGAAGCGGGGATAATAAGCATCTGTTTTAAATAGAGCTTACACAACCGGGTTTGTGCGCTGCAAAACCCGGTTTTGCAATTTCCAACCGCTTTGCTTTAAGAAGGTGGCGGCCTATACACCCGGCGGCATCGGCAGGCCGTTTGCTGCTTGGCGGTAAAGTGAAACCTGCTTTATATTGGTTGGTAGGCGGGCGCTCGGGCCGTATTCCAAACGGTATTCAGACGGCCAAACAGTCGGCATCCGGCTTTGATAGGGGAGGGTATCGTGCATCCATTTTATTTTCGTTACGGCGCTGCTGTGTTTTATGTTCAATAGGGAGTGATTTGTCGGCTGCTGAAGCGGCAACAGAACCGGCTCTGTGGTATTGATACTTTCTGCAGCTTGTTGCTTTGTGCCGAAAATAAAGTCAGGCCGTAGCAGCATATTGGTTTTTCAGACGGCCTGATATTGTTGCCACATGTTTGTGTAAATTTGAAAACACTTAAATATTCCGCCCGGCTGCAGGCATCTAAATTATTTTTTAAAAACAAAAAAATAATTTAGATTAAAAGGCTTGTATTGCAAGTGAACCAATCCGACCCTCTGCAGCGTTGTTACGGCTTGCTGCACGGTATCGAAGCGCTAATCAGCGTACTAAATCCGCCATCTTATGTTTCATCTTTTACCGGCTGTTTAAGCTTCATCGTGCAGCTTGGCGGCATACAATGTGTTTTCCAGCAAAGTGGCGATGGTCATCGGGCCAACGCCGCCCGGCACGGGGGTAATCATTGATGCGCGCTCTTTGGCGGTGTCGAATTCTACATCACCGCATAATTTGCCGTTATCCAAACGGTTGATGCCCACATCGATAACCACCGCTCCGGGCTTGATCCATTGGCCTTTCACAAAGTTCGGAATGCCTACGCCGGCCACCACGATGTCGGCAGCAGCCACTTCGGCGGCAAGGTTTTGGGTTTTGCTGTGGCAGATGGTTACGGTGGCGCGTGCCAGTAACAGCTCCAACATTTGCGGGCGGCCCACAATATTCGATGCGCCCACCACCACGGCTTTTTTACCTTCGGGGTTAATGCCGTAGGCTTCGAGCAGCGTCATCACACCTTTGGGGGTGCAGGGGCGCATCAGCGGCATTTTCACCACCAAACGGCCGACATTGTAGGGGTGGAAGCCGTCCACATCTTTGTGCGGCGCAATGCGCTCGAGCACAGCCTGGCTGTCGATTTGCTTGGGCAGCGGCAGTTGCACCAAGATACCGTCTACCTCGGAATCGTCATTCAAACCGTCCACCAATTGCAATAAATCTTCCTGGGGAGTTTCAGCGGGAAGCTCGTAGGAAAGCGATTTGAAGCCCACTTTTCCGCAAGCCAGTTTTTTGTTGCGCACATAAACCGCGCTGGCCGGGTCATCGCCCACCAACACCACCGCCAAACAAGGGGGGCGCACACCGGCCGCGCTGCGTTCGGCGGTTTGTCGGGCGACTTCTTCTAAGCGTTGCCGGGAAATTTCTTTGCCGTTAATCAGTTGGGCAGTCATGGCTGGGTTATCCTTTGTGGTGCGGAGAGTTTGTGAAGAGCGCGGATTATCGCATTTTCGGCGCAGTTTTTCACTTGTTTTCTGCAGCCTTTGTCGGGTGTCGGCAAGGCAGATTGCTTTAAATCGCAAAACAAATGAAACAGATAGCATAAGCAAAAAGTTTTTGCCGGCAGCGGGGCTTGACGTTTGCTGCCCCTCTCGGTATAGTTCGCATCTCTCGTCGGGGCGTAGCGCAGTCTGGTTAGCGCACCTGTTTTGGGAACAGGGGGTCGTGAGTTCGAATCCCACCGCCCCGACCAGGTCCCGAACAAAACAAAGCCCGATAAGGCGCGGACACTGCAACGCGCCCGTAGCTCAACCGGATAGAGCACCCGCCTTCTAAGCGGGCGGTTACAGGTTCGATTCCTGTCGGGCGTGCCAGATAAAAAGTTTTCCTGTGGTGGCTGTAGCTCAGTTGGTAGAGCCCCGGATTGTGATTCCGGTTGTCGTGGGTTCGAGCCCCATCAGCCACCCCAAATCTTAAAAAAACCGTGTATGCGTTCATACACGGTTTTTTTTATATCTGCTTTTCAGACGGCCTGCCAAGATTTCGGCCGTCTGAAAAGCCGTTGTGCCGGCTTTTCCAAAACGCACTGCTTCGGTATCATCTCGGCATCTTACCACTCTGGAAAATTCATGATGAGCAATTGGCCGCTGCCCGCTTTTGAACACAAAATCTGCCCGCCCGAAGAGCTGGCAGCGCGTATTGCCGCGCTGCCGCGCCCGCTGGTGTTTACCAACGGCTGTTTCGATATTCTGCACCGCGGCCATGTAACTTATCTGGCGCAGGCGCGGGAAACGGGGGCTGCGCTGGTGTTGGCGCTCAACACCGATGCTTCGGTGAGACGGCAGGGCAAGGGCAGCGGCCGCCCGGTCAATATGCTTGAAAACCGTGCTGCCGTAGCGGCCGCATTGGCCTGTGTCGATGTGGTTACCTGGTTTGATGACGACACGCCCGCCGCATTGATAGAGAGGGTTAAGCCCGATATTTTAGTAAAAGGCGGCGATTGGCCGGTGGAAAAAATCGTTGGCGCGCAGGAAACGCTCGCGCGTGGCGGCAAAGTGTACTCGATTCCGTTTCTGCACCAAACATCCACCACCCAAACGCTGGAGAAAATCCGTGCCGCAGAGGGGGCAGGGCAGAAATGATGCCGCTCAAACCGCAGCATTGGAAGCTGCTTGCCGCACTTTCAGACGGCCTGCCGCACCATATTTCGGCATTAGGCCTGGCTGCCGGCGTGAAACCCCAACAGATTAACGGGTTGTGGCAGCAGATGCCGCCCCACATCCGCGGCCTGCTGCGCCAGCACGATGGCCAATGGCGGCTGGTGCGCCCGCTGGCGGTATTTGATGAAGCGCAGTTGCAGCAAACCGGCAGGCAACACGGTTTTCAGACGGCCCTGTATCACGAATGTACATCCAGCAACGATATCGTGCTGGAAGCTGCCAGAGTCTCACCGCAACAGGCGCACGGCCTGCTGGTGTTGGCACACAGCCAGAGCAAAGGGCGCGGCAGGCAAGGCAAAGTATGGCAAAACCGTTTGGGCGAATGCCTGATGTTCAGTTTTGGCAGCGTGTTTGACAAGCCGCAAAACGAGTTGGGCGCGCTTGCGCCCGCCGTGGCATTGGCCTGCCATGCCGCTTTAGCCAAGCTCGGCATACCCGCACAAATCAAATGGCCCAACGATTTGGTGGTGGGGCGGCGCAAACTCGGCGGCATTCTGATCGAAACCGTGCGCAGCAGCGGTAAAACCGTTGCCGTAATCGGCATCGGCATCAATTTTGTGCTGCCTAAAGAAGTGGAAGACGCGGCATCGGTTCAGGCGGCCGTTTCTGCGGCCGCTCCGCCCGTGGGTTCCGCCGCTTTGCTCGCTGCTTTGCTGGGCGAACTCGACACCATGCTCAACCGATACCGGCAATACGGTTTTGCTCCGTTTGTGGCAGCCTACCAAGCGGCCGACCGCGACCATAACCGTCCCGTGCGCCTGCTGCAAAACGGTGAAACCGTTTATGAAGGCGTGTCGGCAGGCATCACCGGGCAAGGAGCCTTGCGGCTGCAAACCGAAAACGGCGAGCGTATTGTGGTGAGCGGTGAAATCAGCCTGCGCCCCGGCGATAACCCTCCGCCTGTTCAGACGGCCGCCGCCGGAAAATATTTGCTGCTTGACGGCGGCAACAGCCAGTTGAAATGGGCGTGGGTCGAAAACGGCAGTATCGTCCATACCGGCCGCTCGCCCTACCGCGACCTGACACTGCTCGGCACCGAATGGCAGGAGCGCGGCAGCGGCGGTGTACGCATTATCGGCAGTGCTGTGTGTGGGGAAGCCAAAAAAGCCCAGGTTGCCGCTCAGTTGCCGCAACCGGTTGAATGGCTCTCTTCCATGCCGCAGGCACTGGGCATACGCAACCATTACCGCAACCACGCCGAACACGGTGCCGACCGCTGGTTTAACGCGCTGGGCAGCCGCCGCTTCACACAAAATGCCTGCGTGGTGGTCAGTTGCGGAACCGCCGTTACGGTGGATGCGCTCACCGACAACAATCATTATCTCGGCGGCACCATCATGCCCGGCTTCCACTTAATGAAAGAGGCAATGGCTTTGAAAACCGCCAATCTCAACCGCCCGTTGGGGCGCGTATATCCTTTCCCCACCACCACGGCCAACGCACTGGCCAGCGGCATGATGGATGCCGTGTGCGGTTCGGTATTGCTGATGCACGCCAGGCTGCGTGAAAAAGTTGGGGCAGGCAAGGCGGTGGATCTGATTATCACAGGCGGCGGCGCTGCCAAAGTGGTGCAGGCATTGCCGCCGTCATTTGTTTTGGACAATACGGTTAAAATTGTAGATAATCTCGCCATTTACGGCTTACTTAACTGGATACAGCAACAATGAAATGGCTATTTGCCGTGCTGGTGGCACTAAACGTCATCGTTTTTGGCGGAATGGTTGCCAGCCGCGTTGTAGAAAAACAAAAAAATGCGGCCGCTCCCGCTCAGAGTGTCGGCGTTCCGCAACAGCAACCCGTGCCGGCACCGGCAGAAATCCTGCATCCGGCTCCGGTTTCCGCTCCCGAAAGAGAGGCTGCCCCGATTCAGGTTTCTGCCGCTTCCGAATCCGAAAGTGATGAATCACGTTTGATGCGGGAGAAAGCGGAGCTGGAAGCCAAAGAAAAAGAGGCCAAAGAGCTGGAAGCGAAAGCGCAGAAAGAACGCGAAGAAAAAGCCAAGCGCGAGCAGCTGGAGAAAGCCAAACGCGAACAGGAACGGCAAAAAGCAGCAGAAGCCAAAAAAGAAAACAACCTGTGCACTTCCCCGGCATCGCTAACGCTGGAAGAAGACGATTACCACCGTATCAAAGGTCTGCTGCGGCAATGGCCGCACGCCGCATCGCGTACGGTTGAAAAGCGTGATGCCGGCCAAGTGCAGAAAACCTACCGTGTGTTGATTTCGGCAGACGGCGATGCGGCGGCCATGCTCGACAGCCTGGCTGCCAAAGGCTTCAGCGGCAGCATCTACGAAGGCGGCATCAGCGTGGGCGTAACCCACAGCCGCTCTGCCGCCCAAGTGCTGATTTCGCGCCTGGCAAGCGCAGGTTTCGGCGGCACCCGCATCCACGAACAGGAAGATCGCGGTGCCTCGCCCGAAGGCGGTCTGAGTGTGGCCAAGATGCAGGTAACGTTTATGGATGTAGACGATAAATCTGCGCAGGAAATTCAAAAAGTGGTTTCGCGCTACGGAAAACTGAACCGCAGGCCGTGCAGATAAACAGCACAATCAGTTTGGAACCGCAAAATACCCGGCATTTGGCCGGGTATCTTTTTTAAGCGGCGAACAGTCGGAAAAGCCTAAGCCTGCCATGAATCCACTTTGTTTCCGTTACAGCGTTTGCTACTCTTGGCTCAAAGAGAATGATTGTGCCGGCCGACCCAGCGGTAACGGAACCGGTTCTGTATGCTTTGAGGTTTGCCCCTTGTGCCGAAAATAAAGCGGTTTCTTCACAGGCCGTCTGAAAAGCAAGTTTTCAGACGGCCTTGATGTAGCGGAAAGCATTTCGATACAAAGCAGCAGCCTGCAAGTGGCGGAAAGGATACGGCAAGGTGCGGCAAACTTGGAGCAGGGCAGACTGGCTCTCGGCAGATGAGACGATTATGGCAACAAAAGCAGACTTAAGCCGGTGTATTTCTACCAGTTGAACAATACCAAGCTCAAAGCAATCACCGACATGCCCGAGGTCAGGCCGTATACCGTTTCATGGCCGTCTGAATAACGTTTGGCGGCGGGCAGCAGCTCATCCAATGCCAAGAACACCATCACACCGGCAATCAGCCCGAAAACGGAGCCGAACACCGCGCTGGAAAGAAAAGGTTTGAGCACAAAATAGCCCAACAATGCCCCCAGCGGCTCGGCCAAACCCGAAACCAGGCAGACGGCAACCGTTAAGGCTTTGTTACGGGTAGCGAAATAAACCGGGGCGGCGATAGAAATGCCTTCGGGAATATTATGGACGGCAATCGCCAGCGCCAAAGGTGCACCTACGGCAGGGTTTTCCAGTGTGGCGAAAAAAGTGGCCAGCCCCTCGGGGAAGTTGTGGGCAGTGATGGCAAACGCCGTCATCAAGCCCACCCGGGCGATGTGGTGGCGTGATTTTTCGTAAAATTCGGGGTCGTGTGCATCCAGGGTGTCGTGAGGGTTGGGCACCAAACGGTCAATCAAAGCTATCACGCCCAGCCCGGCCAAAAAAGCGAAAGTGGCCGCCGCAAGCCCCATACTTTGCCCGTAGACTGCGGTAAACGACTGTTGCGACTTGGAAAAAATTTCGGTGAGCGACACATAAACCATAGCGCCGCCCGCAAACGCCAGCCCGAATGAAAGTATGCGCGGGTTGGGTGTTTTCGATACAAACACCAACACGCTGCCCAGCACCGTTGCCAAGCCGGCGGCCAAGGTGATGCCGAACGCGACCGTTAGATTTTGCAGGGTAGCCGCAATCATATTGATTCTTACCATTAAACCGTTAAAGAAATAAGGCTACCATTTTTCAACAAAATAGAATAGCCGGCCAACCGAAATTTCTACAAAAATCGGCTAAAATAACCGGCTGCCGTTATGGATTTTGATTAAGGAAGCAAAATGCCTCTGCCTGTTATTGCCGTTACTTCCGGCGAACCTTCCGGTATCGGCCCCGATATCTGTCTCGACCTGCCCGCTGCCGTCCTGCCTTGCCGCCCGGTGGTGCTGGGCGATAAAGCCATGTTGCAGGCGCGTGCCGATAAATTGGGCAAAGCCGTTGTCCTGAGGGATTTCACTCCTGCCGCCGAGCCGGAGGAGGGGGTGTTGGAAGTGCTGCATATTCCTTTGAGAATGCCCTGCAGGGCAGGCCGTCTGAACGTTGCCAACGCAGCCTATGTGATTGAGCTGCTCGACACTGCCTATAAAGGTATCCAAAACGGCACATTTTCCGCAATGGTAACTGCGCCGCTGCACAAAGGCATTATCAATGATGCCGGTATGCCTTTTTCGGGCCATACCGAATATCTGGCCGAAAAAAGTGCTGCCAAGCAGGTGGTGATGATGTTGGCGGGCGGCGGTTTGCGTGTGGCACTGGCCACTACCCATCTGCCGCTTAAAGACGTGGCCGCTGCTATCACGCAGCCGCAACTCGAATCGGTGGCGAAAATTGTGCATTGCGGGCTGCAAAAAAAATTCGGTATCGCCTCCCCGCGCATTTTGGTGGCAGGATTAAACCCCCACGCAGGTGAGGGCGGCCATCTCGGTCGCGAAGAAATCGATACCATTATCCCCGCGCTCGACAGCCTGCGCGCACAAGGTATAGACGTGCGCGGCCCTTATCCGGCCGACACCCTGTTTCAGCCGTTTATGCTGAAAGATGCCGATGCTGTGTTGGCCATGTATCACGATCAGGGGTTACCAGTGTTGAAATACGCCGGTTTCGGCAAAGGGGTGAACATCACGCTGGGCTTGCCGTTTGTGCGCACATCTGTTGATCACGGCACTGCACTGGATTTGGCAGGAACAGGTAAAGCCGATTCCGGCAGCTTGATGGTGGCGGCTGCCACTGCGCTGGAAATGGCTCGGCATAACAGCTGCTAAACCGAAAAACGGCAATCTCATAACAATAAAAAACAAACGGAAAACCAAGCCGCGCAAGATTTGAAAGTTGATTAATGCGCCGGGTTGAACACAAAATTTCCTGAATAGGACTGCTCCCAGCTTTGAAATGTCGTTGTGCCGTGGGTGGAAGTGATAAGAAACGCGTTTAATAGCTTTCAATAGAATAAGGATAGTGATCTGTGTGCGGATACCACAAAGGCCGTCTGAACAAAGTTTTTCAGACGGCTTTTCCTTGCGGTGCCGGTTTGACGGTTTGAATTCCGGCTAGAAAGGCGGGAAACCTGTAAAGAAGCCAAGCCGACCAAGGGGGCGGCCGGGCTGTCCCACAACCGTAAAGCGGTTGGTTCAAGAGTGGGCGCATCTGCGTGCAGAAAGGCCGTCTGAAAGTTATACCTCGATGCGGTTGGGGGTAAAAGTTTCCCATTTGTTGCATGCGGGGCAGTGCCAAAAGAATACTTGTGATTTGAAGTGGCAGTTGCGGCAGCGGTACATCACAGCTTTTTGCAGTTGGCGGCCGACAACTGCGCGTATCATGTCGGCATCGGCTTTCCATTCGGGAGGCAGGCCGCTCAGTTGCAGGCCGAGCAGGCGGTAAACGCCGCCGAGATCGGGTTTTTTCCGAACCAAATCCACGGCGGTTTGGTTGGCGGCGGCTTCGCCGTTAAGCAGTAGTGATTTGTCGTAAATCACATTGATGAGATCAAGTTGCGGAAAAGTGTGCATATAGCCGATAAGCACGCCCAATCCTTCCTGCGGCCTGCCTTGTGCATCGTAGGCATCGTAAAGCCGTTCGCCGACCATGCTCAGGTAGGCGTGGTTTTGTTTCTCAATGGCGGTGTAGGCTTCAACGGCGGCGGCATAATGCCCCTGTTTTTGTTCGATATCACCCAAAATCATATTGGCGCGGGTGCACTTTTTGTTGGCGTTCAAAGCGTTTTCCACATGGTGGCGGGCAGTGTCGAAATCGGATTGAAATAGGGCGGTCTGCGCCAGTTCGCAATAGAATTGGGCGATTTCAAATTGGTAGGTTTGCTCGTTGTGGCTCAACAGTTGCGCGGTTTCGATGGCTTTTTCCCAGTCGCGGTCTTGCTGGTAGATGCTCAGCAGCACTTGGCGGGCTTCTTTGGCCATGTTGCCGTTTTGCAGGCCGGTCAGTATCTGTTCGGCGCGGTCAACCAAGCCGGCACTCTGGTAATTCAAGCCCAGCTCAAACAGTACTCGGCTGCGCTTGTCGCCCACGGTGTCCGGAGAATCAAGCAAGGCCCTGTGCATATTGATGGCTTTGTCGTTTTCGCCTCGTTGGCGGTAAAGTTTGCCCAGCGTGAGATTCAGATCGTAAGACTGCGGTTGCTGGTCGGTAACTTCGGCCAGCTCGCGGGCGGCTTTGCCGCTGTTACGGTCAACCAGGGCGTCAAGGCTTTTATAAAAACCGCCTGGAACGGTTTTAGCCTGCCTGAGCACGGTTTTCATATCGACCCGTGCAGCGAACCAGCCCATTGCGAAGAAAACCGGCAAAAGGATAATCGGCAGCAGCAGAATCCAGATTTCGTTTTCCATAAAGGCCTATTCCTTGTGTTTCGGCGGAGCGGGCGGTGGCACAGCGGGGTTGGCAGCAGCGGCGCGGGCAGATTTTTTGATTTCGGTGCGCAGACGGTTGTTTTCGCCGCGCAGGGATAGCAGGCGGCCGAAGAGCGCAAACAGGCCGAACACCGAACCGATAACGAAAGCACCGAATAACACCACAATCAGCGGCACGTTCAGACTTTGGGCGGGTAGGTAGAAAAACTGCACACTCTGCGTGTTGCCAATGGCAAGAATTAAGAATATCAACAAGATGATGATTTTAATGATGGTGTAAAATATTTTCATCTCATGCTCCGTATGGCAAAGGTTTCAAGCCGTCTGAAAGGTGAAGAAAGCGGCAGTTTAAACCATTTGCTTTGTTGATAGCGAAAAAACTTTATTTATGCTGTAAGGTAAATTGCAAGTAATACCAAATAAAAGACTCAGGCATAATGTTTTCGGTTGCTTTTACTAAAATACGCCTTCTTTTTGTGGCACTTTCCAACTCTGCGGTCTTATCGTAATATCTGCTGATGAGAATGGTAAACGGCTTTTGTAAAGGAAACAATATGAACGACCACAATGTGATGACCGTTACTCCGTATGATTTGCCGCTGCATTGCTCCGGCCCGCAAAATGAAGCGTGGAACGGTCACCCGCGTGTGTTTCTGCCTATTCAGTCGAACGGCGCTATAGAGTGTCCGTATTGCGGTGTGGTGTACCGATTGGCGGGAGAGGCAAAGGGGCATCATTGAAAACGGTAAAGGTGTTGGAAAAGGTTGGGTTGGTTGCGCTTTTTATGCCAAACGGCTTTTGTTTTTTACTGGAATGATGGTTTCGTGATTTTGAGAATTCTTGAGATTGATGCGGCTTTGCTGTGCTTTTGGGTATTCTCGGCAATTCTCAAAAATCCCCGAATGGGTTTGCAGGCAAAAACGGTGGTGTAAACAATGCCGGGATTTTTTACAGTAAATAGGTTGGTATGGAAATAATGGTGAAATAGATTATAACGGGAGGAGGTGCCGGGTTGTGGGCGGCGCAGATGTGGCTTCTTGTTTTAAAATAATCAGTTATAGTGCTGCGCTTTGTGTTGGCATTGTTTGCTGCTTTCTGTGGGTTAGGGTGTTTCGTTGCGGTGTTGACGGGACTTGGTGTTTATTTTCAGCCTGCTGTGTAATGAAACAATGAAGCGGGCCCGTTATATGGCTATGTCTGCATGCTAAGGCCGTCTGAAAATGTTTCAGACGGCCTTGAATGTTTGCGGATTATTTTTTTGGCTTGTGTATATAGGCAGCGTAATAGCCGTAGCCGCTGCGGCCTTCGCTGCGCATGCCGTTGAGTATGACGCCGCTTACTTTTACATTGCTCTGCGTTAATCTGCCGGCGCTGGCTTCGAGCTCGCGGGCAGAGGTGGCGTTGTAGCGCGCCACCAGCAGGGTGGTGTCGGCCTGTTGGCCGACAATGTTGGCATCGGTTACCGACAACACCGGCGGGGTATCCACCACTACATAGTCATACCGTTGGCGGGCGCGGCTCAAGAGTGTGTTGAAGCGGCCGTCAAGCAGAAGCTCCGAAGGGTTTTCGGGCAATGAGCCGTGGCTGATGAAGCTGAGGTTGGGTATGGCGGTTTCTTGAACGGCCTGGCCGGGAGAGAGCCGGCCTTCCAAAATGTCGGACAAACCTTTTTCGGGGGAGGCGGTCAGCATTTCGTTCAGACGGCCTTTGCGCATATCGGCATCAATCAGCAGCACTTTTTTGCCTGATTGAGCCATTACGGCAGCCAGGTTTGCAGCCACAAATGATTTGCCTACGCCCGGAGAGGTGCCGGTAATCATCAGGATATTGTTTTGGGCGCCGATCATTGAGAAATAGATGTTGGTGCGCAGGGCGCGCAGGGCTTCCACAGCTGCATCGGTGGAGGCTTCCAGGCTTAACAGATAGCCGGCGCGGCTGCCTGAGAGTGATTTAAACCGGTTGCTGAGGGCATCGTGTTTGCTTTGGGCTTTGGAAAGCGGAATCATTGCCGCTACATTCATGCCCGTTTGTTCGATTTCTTCAGGGCCGGCAATGCCTTTGCGAAGGGCGGAGCGTATCAGCAGCCAGCCGGCGGCGAGTATGCCGGCGGTGAGGGCGCTCAGCAGGGTGATCACGGTTTTGCGGGGGGCAACGGGCAATTCGGGCACGGCGGCATAATCCACTATCCACACATTGCCCTGGGTGCTGGCTTTCATAATGTTGAGCTCCTGCTGCTTGCTCAATAATTGGGTGTAGGTGGTTTGGTTGGTTTCGACATCGCGGGTGAGGCGGATAACTTCCTGCTGGGTGTTGGGAAGCTCGGCAATTTGGCGGTTGATTCTGTTTTTGGCTTTTTCCAGCACGGCCAGTTTGTCGAGCACGGCTTTATAAGTGGGGTGTTCGGGAGTGTAAAGTTCGGCCAGCCCCGCTTCTTCGGTGCGCAACCCGGTAATCTGGGTTTCGATGCTGACCAGGCTTTCGAGCGCGCCTTTTGATTCAACAGGAATATCCAGCGAGCCGCTTTTTCTTCGGTATTCGTTGAGCCTGTTTTCGGCATCCTGCAAGGTGGCTTTCAGGCGCGGCAGCTCGCTGCTGATGAAGGCCAAACCGCTGGCGGCCACTTGAACATCGCGGTTGATGTTTTGGCTGACATAGTTATCGGCGATGCTGTTGAGGATTTTGGTGATTTTTTCCGGCTCGGTTCCTTTGTAGGCCAGATTAATAATCGGGCTGGTTTTGCCTTTGCTCGACACGGTCAGATTCTGTTTGAGGTTTTCGATTGCGCTCAATTTCGAATGCTTTACCAGCGTGAAGCGTTGGCCGCTTTCGGCCAGAATCTGATTGATCTGAAGCGTTGATTGCGGGCTGAGTTGCAGCGGGCGGCCGACTTTGCCTTCAAGTGTGCGCCCGTCGGGCAGCTCTAAGCTGTAGAGCTTGTTGCCCAGCGCGGTGAGGGTGAAGGTTTGGTTCAACCATTCCTGCCCGACTTCGAAAGTGTGCACGTTTAACTCGGGCTCGATGTCGCTGCTGAGGTTGTGCATCAAATTGCCGATAACGGGAAAGTATTTCGGGGTAACGGTTTGCGCCAGTTGGAGATCGTCAACGGTTTTACCCAGCACCAGCCGCGATTGTGCCAAATCGAGCTCGGCTTCAAAGGTGAGATTGCCGTTTTCGGGAGCAAAAAGATTGCTGATTTCGGTCAGAATCTGGTTTGGCTTGGTTTCGATTTCCAGCATGGCATCGGCGCGGTAAACGGGCGTGGCAGCCAGGCTGTATAACGCGCCCAGAAGGCCGCCGGCCAACACGGCGGCGGCAATCGGGTATTTATAGTGAAGCAGGTTGCGGAGCTGCCGGCCCACATCGATTTCACCGCCGTTGTGCTGCGGCCGGTTGTATGGGGAATACTGTTTTGCCATATTGCGAAATTCCTTTTATCTTAACTTATAAGCGGGTGCATCATTTTTTATGCCGTTGTTTCAGACGGCCGTTAAACGGTATTTAATCCGCCGCTCGGGCAGGCCGTCTGAACGTTTCCCTCAGGCGGAGATGCCGGTCGGCAGGGTGCGGGGCAGGGTATCCCTGCCTGTGCCGCCGTTGCGGTTTGCCTAACCTGCCTGCAGCGGCGTTTGTTTTGCCGTTGTGTTTTTCAGACGGCCTGAACAAAGCGGCATAGGCCGTCTGAAACGGCGGCAGGTTTGACCGCGATGCTCTGTGTTAAGGGCGTACCGTCAGCCTGAAGGCCCATTGTTCCACGGCCTCGTCAATCAGGCGGTACACGGCTTCAAACATTTCATCGGACTGCCCGTAGGGGTCGGGAATGTGCTGCTTGGGCAGCCATTGGCCGAGCAGCATGGTTTTGCTGCGGGCGGCAGGCAGAACGGCGGCTACTTCATCGATGTGGCGCGGTTCCATCACCAGAATCAAATCGGCTGTTTCACACATGGCCGCCGTGAGCGGGCGGGCGGTGTGGCCTGCGATAATCAGGCCGTGCCGCAGGGCGGTGCGTATGGCCTGTAAATCGGCATCTTTGCCGGCCGCTGCCTTAAGCCCTGCCGAAAATACCTGAAGATGGGGCATCTTCTGCTGCAGCAGCCGCTCTGCGGTGGGCGAGCGGCAGATGTTGCCTACGCATACAATCAAAATTTTCTGAAACATTCTGATTTTGGGGTTGCCCGGAAACTCTGTTATTGTCCGCCGAAAATATTGTCGATGTAGTAAATGTTGCTGATGGATGCGGTAACCTGCGATACCACGCGGTTCCAACGGGCAACGGGCGCGGCGGTAACAAACACCGTATCGTTGGCGCGCAGTTTGAAGCGGTTGGCCAGGGCGTAGGCCGATGCGTCTTTCAGGTTGAGCTGGTAAACGTGTATGGGTTTTTCGCGGTCGTCCGGCATGTTGCGGATGACAAACACGCCCGAAGCGTTGGCGGTAACCTGATTGATGCCGCCGGCGTTGCCCAGTGCCTGAGTGAGCGTGAGGCCGTAGTTGCCCAAGGGCAGCGATGCCTGTTTGCCCACTTCGCCCATCACATAAATGCGGCTGTTTTCATTGGTGGGCACATAAACCATGTCGCCGGCACCCAGCAGCAGGTTTTGCGATAAATCGCCGTATTGGCGGATATCTTGGAGCGATACGGTGCGCTCGGTGCCGTTGTGTGTCCACTTGATATTGTCGGTGTCGGCATTGGCGGCGGCTCCGCCGGCCTGGTCGATGGCATCGACCAGTGTCAGCGGCACATTGGTGAGCGGCAGCTGGCCGGGCTTGCCCACTGCGCCGGATACGGAAACGCGCTGCGAGCGGAATTCGGCCACGTTCACCGAAACCTGCGGGTTTTTGATATAGCGTTTGAGGCGCGCGGTGAGCAGCGACTGCAATTCGGGCAGGGTTTTGCCGCGCGCGTAGATTCTGCCGGCCAGCGGGTAGGCCAGGTAGCCCGCTTCATCTACCCAGGCGCCGTTGCTCACCTGTTTGCTGTCGGGATTGGGGCTGTCGGCGGCGGGCGTGTTCAGGTCGGGGTGGTGCCAAACCAGAATGTTCAGCACATCGCCGCTGCCGATGCGGTAGCGGTAGGCCGATTTCTGACGCTCGAGCGCGGGGTTGGACAGGGCGCGGCGGGGGGCTTCTTCCATGCGCTCAATCAGACCGGGGGTAACCGGGCGGATGCTGATGAGGCGGTTAAGGCGGGTGTCGGCTTTGCTTTCGCCGTTTTCATACACCACGGTTTTGCCGCGCGCGCTCAGGCCGGAGCCGGGAATCACGGTGCAGCCGGCCAAAGTGAGGGCGAGCAGCGATAAGCCGATGGCTGAGGGTTGGAAAATATTCACTTTTTCTCTTTCGTTTGATGTTGCAACACGAGCCGGCACAGCGGGGTGCCGCTGTGCGCAGCCTTGGGTTTCAGGTTTGTGCGGCCGGCAGGAGTGTAGATATGGCTGCCGGCGCAGAAGTTGCTGCCTGGCCGTCTGAAAATATTTCAGACGGCCTTTTGGCTTTGCCGCCACACCAGATCGCAGATGCCGTCTGTGGGAGCAAAGCCGGTGGGCGCTTCCAATAAGAGTTGGCGCAGCCCGGGTTGGTTCATCTCGTTGCAGGCCGTGTCCATACGGTTAAGTATGTCGGATAATTCTTTCCACGGCAGCATTACTTCGTTGGCGGTCATAATGCGGGGATGAGTGGTTTTCTGCACTTCTTCGCCGATTAACAATTCTTCATATAATTTTTCACCCGGGCGCAGGCCGGTGATTTTGATTTCGATGTCGCCATCGGGGTTTTGGCCGTCTTTCACTTCCAGGCCGCTCAGGCGGATCATCTGTTTGGCCAGGTCGATGATTCTCACCGACTCGCCCATGTCGAGCACAAACACATCGCCGCCTTTGCCCATTGCGCCGGCCTGAATCACCAGTTGCGCGGCTTCGGGAATGGTCATGAAATAGCGGGTGATGTCTTCGTGGGTGAGGGTAACGGGGCCGCCGGCGGCAATTTGTTTTTCAAACACCGGCACCACCGAGCCTGAAGAGCCGAGTACGTTGCCGAAGCGCACCATGCAGAAGCGGGTCTGCATATCCGGCTCGGCAGCCAGCGCCTGCAGGCAAAGCTCGGCCATGCGTTTGCTCGCGCCCATGGTGTTGGTGGGGCGCACCGCTTTGTCGGTGGAAATCAACACAAAGGTTTCCACGCCGGCTTCCACGGCGGCCTGCGCGCAAAAGAGTGTGCCGTATACATTGTTGCGCACGCCTTCAATGGTGTTGAATTCCACCATCGGCACGTGTTTGTAGGCGGCGGCGTGATACACGGTCTGCACGCCGTAGGCCTGCATGATGCTGGAGAGGCGGCCGCGCTGCTGCACCGAACCCAGCAGCGGCACCACTTCGATATCCATGCCCAAAGCCGTCTGAAATTCGTTGAGCTCTTTGTCGATGCTGTAAAGCGAAAATTCCGATAATTCAAACAGCAGCAGCTTGGCGGGGCGACAGCGGATAATCTGGCGGCAAAGCTCGGAGCCGATGGAGCCGCCCGCGCCGGTTACCAGCACCACTTTGCCGGCAAGGTCGGCGCGCATCAGCTCGGGGCGCGGAGCAACGGGGTCGCGGCCGAGCAAATCGACCACCGACACTTTTTTCAGCGAGCTGACGCTGATTCTGCCATCGACCAAATCTTTCATGCCGGGAATCGCCAACACTTCGCAGGGCAGCGGTTCGAGGCGTTCGATAATCAATTTGCGCTGCTCCTGCGGCGCGCTGGGAATCGCCAGCAGGATTTTTTCCACGCCGTAGCGTTTGACCAGATCTTCGATTTCAGACGGCCTGTAAACGGGCAGATCGTAGATGGTGGTGTGTTGGATGGCGGGGTTGTCATCGACAAACGCTACCGCGTTGTATTCGTTTACCTGTTTGACCGCCTCGAGCAGTTGGCGGCCCGACTGCCCCGCGCCGTAGATAATCACGGCGGCCATCTGTCTGTGGCTGCGGTCGGCGAGTATGGCTTTCAGAATGATGCGCGAGCTGGTAACCAGCACCACCAGCATCAGAAAATACACCATCGGTAAAACCGGCCGCAACCGCTGTTCAAACAGCAGCACGCTGAGCAGAAACACCAAAGCCGACACGGCGCAGCCGATGACGGCGGTGCTGAGAATGCGCAGGCTCACATAGCGGGTAACGGCGCGGTAGAGCCCCAGCCGAACAAACAGCATAATGGTCAGCACGGCGGTGGAGGAAAACGCCAGCCAGTTGGCAAAGTTGTCCCACTCGTTCGAATAGTCGGCTTTCAGGCTTTGGGCAAACCAAAAAGCCACGAAAATCACCAAAGTGTCGTGGATAACGAAACAGGTTTTTTTGACATTGCGGGGCAATGCAAGCAGGGTTTCCAGGTTCATCGTGTGATTATCCGGCTGTTATGGTTTTGGAAAAGCGTATTTTCAATTTGGATAACAGCGGCTTTCAGACGGCCTCGTGCGGGCGCGGTTCGGCCGTCTGAAAACTTTATGCCGTTGCTTCTGCAAGCACTTCCTGTATGTTTTTGCAGCAGAATGCCATTTCTTCGGGCGTGATGGTCGGGTGCACCAGAAACATCAGGCTGGTGCCGCCCAGCTCGACAGCGTTTTTCAGCCGCTCTTTGGGGCGCCACGGCGTGTTGTCGAAGGCTTTTTCCAGATACACTTCCGAGCAGCTGCCCTGATAGCAGGGCACTTTGCGTTCGGTCAGGGCTTCAACGATGCGGTCGCGGCTCCAGCCCGCTTTCAGGTTTTCGGGTTTCACAAACGCATAAAATTTATATTGCGCGTGTTCGATATGGCCGGGCACGTTTACCAGGCGGATGCAGGCAAACGGTTTGAGCGCGGCTTCGAGCTGCGCGGCGTTGGCTTGGCGTTTGGCCGTCCACTCCGCCATGCGCTTAAGTTGGATGCGGCCGATGGCGGCCTGGGTTTCCATCATGCGCCAGTTGGTGCCGAAGTGCTCGTGCAGCCAGCGGAAGCCGGGCGGGTGCGGGCGGTTATACACGGCATCGTAGCTTTTGCCGTGGTCTTTATACGACCACATTTTTTCCCACAAATCTTTATCGTTGGTGGTAACCATGCCGCCTTCGCCGCCGGTGGTCATGATTTTATCCTGGCAGAACGACCACGCGCCGACATGGCCGATGGAGCCTGCGGGGCGGCCTTTGTATTTGGCACCGTGCGCTTGGGCGCAGTCTTCAATCACCCACAGCCGGTGTTGTTCGGCCAGCGCCATGATTTCGTCCATCTCGGCGGGCATACCGGCCAGATGCACCACGATAACGGCTTTGGTTGCGGGGGTTAAGGCCGTCTGAATGGTTTGGGCAGAAATGTTCTGGCTGTTTAAATCGACATCGGCAAACACGGGGTTGGCACCGGCGGTAACGATGGCTGAGGCAGAGGCGAGAAAGGTGCGCGGGGTAACCACTACATCATCGCCCGCGCCGATGCCCATGGCTTTGAGGGCAACATCGAGCGCCAGCGTGCCGTTGCTTAAGGCAACGGCGTATTCTGTGCCGCACCAGGCGGCAAATTCTTTTTCAAATTCGCGGCATTCGCTGCCTGTCCAGTAGTTCACTTTGTTAGACAGTAAAACGCGCGAAACGGCATCGGCCTCTTCTTGTGTGAAGCTGGGCCACGGGGCGATAGAGGTGTTAAGCATCGGCTGATCCTGCAAAAAGGCTGGTGGAATCTTTGGGGGCGACTTCTTCTAAAATGCGGCGGTCGATCAAGGTGTATTTGCGTCCGCCGATTTCAATGTAGGCACCATCGTAGGGCGGGAACCAAAACGCACGGACTTTTCTGCCCACATCGTCGCCGGGGCGGATTTCTTTCATGGCTTCCATTTCGGCGCGGCTGGTGTATCCGCCGCCGATATTGGGGAAGGCGGGCAGTTTGGTTTCACTTTCGACCGCCTGCATAATCAGGCGTTTGGCAAACTGTTCCAAATGCTGCATCGATTCGCGCTCCAGCGATTGTGCGGTGGCGGTGTCGGGGTTCATGGCAAAGCGCACCACTTCGATTAAGTCGCCGGTGTCGATGGAGTCATCGATATAGTGGGCGGAAATGCCCCATTCGGAAAGGCCGTCCATAATCGCCAGATTGTAGCCGCCGGTGCCTTTGTATTCGGGCAGAATGGCGGGGTGGAAATTGATGGTGCCGCGTGCGGGCGCGGTGAGAAATTCATCGCGCAGTTTGCGCCAATACAATAGCGATAAGCCCAAATCGTATTTCAGACGGCCTGCGCGTATGGCCTCGAGCGCGGTGTCGAAGGTGTAGAGCGGCAGCCCCAGGCGTTTGGCTGCGGCGGCTGTGGGCGAGCCTTGCAGATGGCTGTCGGTCAATACGCCGACAATTTCGATGCCGCTTTGGGCAGATAAAAATTCCAAAAGAGCGGCGGAAACTTTTTTCCGGCCCATGAAGAGGATTTTGGTCATCGTGCAATCCTTTTTGCTTGGATGGGTGTATTTACAATCGGGCTTACGCCGCGATCAGATTTGCCAGGCTGCCGATATTGTCCAGCCAGAGGGCGGGTTGGCTGGCGGCATCGAAATCCTGCGGGCGGTGGCGGTGGATATGGTGCGCCTGCGGCAGAATGCCGATAGTGAGCCAGCCCAAACGGTTGGGGGCGAGAAAATCTTTTTTGGTGTTGTCGCCCACATAAATGCAGGTTTTGCCCGGGTAGGCCGCTTCAACGGCGAGAAAGCGGCGGGCATCGGGCTTTTCGCTTTGCCAAGCCTCGGAAATCATGATGTGTTCGAAGGCATCGAGCAGCCCCAGTGCGGAGAGCTTGCGGCGCTGGCTGAGGCTGCGGCCGTCTGAAATCAGCACGCGGGCGGCAAACGGCTGCATCAGCTGCTTCAGTTTTTCAGACGGCATACAGCCGGTTAAGTTCGGCCGGTGCAGCCGGTATACCCACAACAGCGACTGTTTTTCGCTGTCGTTGAAGCCGCAGAAGGCGCAAAGCTGCTCGAGCCAGCGGCTGCTTTCGGGATCGGTTTGCGCCATCAGGCCCTCTGCGGTGTGCTGCGGGTAAAGCTCGGCAATGTGGCGGCACACGGCTTCGATGCCGGAGCGTTTGTAGTGCTGTTCGGCATAGAGGGTGTCATCGAGATCCAATACCAACACGGTTTGGGCGGGGCGGATGGGTTTATTCATGTACCAATACTTTCGCATCGTAGCGCAGCATAATCAGGTTGTTTTCCCATTGGTCGAAAAACGGAATTGCGCCGCCGTAGAGGTATTCGCTTATCAGCCAGCCGGGGTAGTTGCCGCCGGCGGCATAGGTGAGCGGAAAGCCGCCGCCGAAGCGGGGGTTGATTTCGATGCCGTAAAGCGTGCTGCCGTTGTAGAAAAACTGGGCGGTGATACAGCCGCGCGCGCCTTCGAGATGCGCCATTTTGCCGGCCAGCAGGGTGTAAAGGCCGTTGCGGCGGGTGGCACCCTTGCTCACTTCGCCGGAGCGCACTTCAAGCCTTTCGCGCGGCACGGCGCATTTCAGACGGCCTGAGCGGTCGTAATACAGATCAACGGTGAATTCGGTAAATTCGTTGGTGATGTCGATGTATTGGCAGAAGATGGTTTTCGGGTCTTTGAGCAAATCGTAAGACAAATCTTCGGCGGTGTGGATATATTTCGCGCCTATGCTGCGGCTGCCGTCATAAGGTTTGGCAAAGCAGGGGAAGGTGAGGTTTTCGCGCCCGTAGATTTCGGGGGTGGCGATGCCGCAGCGTTCAAACAGGCCGGCGGTGGCGCGTTTGTCGCGGCAGAGGGCCACCAGTTCGGAATCTGAAACGACAATATGAATGCCTGCTGCTTCAAAGCGGCTGCGGGCATCGGCGAGCTTTTGCAGCTCCGTGTCGATGGTGGGGATAATCAGGCCGATGCCCTGTTGCCGCGCCAAATCGAAAATGTTGTCGATATAGTTTGCGGCGGCAATCGGCGGCACGCTGAATGCGCCGTCTGCCGCGTGGCAGGCGGGAGACATGCGGGGGTTGAGGTCGGTAGCAAGCACTTGGATGCCGTCTGAAAACCGGGCGGCTTCGGTTTGGAAATTCTGCACCAACTCTACGCGGCGGCCGGCGGATAAAATGAGTATGTTATTTTTTTTCATGATGGTTGTTTCCCGTGAAATAAGGCATGGTGGCTTCGCCTTCGGCAGAAATACCTTCCCGTACAAACACTTTTTTAACGGTCAGGCATAAAATTTTGATATCCAGCCAAAAGCTGTGGTTGTCGATATACCATACATCATATTTGAATTTGTCGTCCCACGAAATGGCGTTGCGCCCGTTTACCTGCGCCCAGCCGGTGATGCCGGGCTTCATTTCGTGGCGGCGGTATTGGAATGCGTTATACAGCGGAAGGTAGTGCATCAGCAGCGGGCGCGGGCCGACCAGGCTCATGTCGCCTTTGAGCACGTTCCACAATTCGGGCAGCTCATCGAGGCTGGTGGCGCGCAGCTTTCTGCCGAACGGGGTGAGCCGTTCGCTGTCGGGAAGCGGCTTGCCGCTTGCATCGGCCGCATCGCGCATGGAGCGGAATTTAATCATTTTAAACGGTTTGCCGTTTCTGCCCGGCCGCTCCTGGGTGAAAAACACCGGCGAGCCGAGGTTTTTGCGTATCAGATAAACCAACACTAAAAACACGGGCGCAAGCAGAACCAGCGCGGCGGCCGAGACGGCAATGTCGAAAAGGCGTTTTATCAGCATATTCATGTTATCGGCTTCCTAATTCTTCCACCAGGCGGACAATTTTCTGATAGGCCATGCTGCGTTTGAAACGGCGCATGATTGCTTCGCTGTTTACCGGATCGTTTTTGCGTTGCAGGATTCGGCGGGCGGCGGCAACAAAGCCCTCCACATCGCCCGAGCGGTAGTTTTCGTGCGGCAGCAGGGTGAGGATTTCGTTGGTTTCGCTGCCTTGCTGGCTGTTCAATACCGGCTTGCCCAGTGCCATATAGTCGGAAAGTTTGTTGGTTACCGACTGCATGGCGTATGAGTGGATGGGATTGACGGCGATATCGCAGCTTTTGGCCACCGACATCATTTCGGCGTAGGGGATATAGCCGTAAAACTTCACCGCTTCAGATTCGTATTGTTTGAGTTTTTCCAAATCGGGGCCGCCGCCCATGATGTGCAGCTCGATGCTTTTGTCGGTTTGCGCCAGCCGGTTGATGCCTTGGCACACGGTTTGCATATCGTAGCTGTAGCTTAAGGTGCCCAAATAAAAGAAGCGCGTTTTGCCGCCGTGAAACGGGCGGGGTTCGGCTTTGGCGAGTTTGTCGTAGTCGGCGCCGATATAGACCACTTCGCCGGGCGCGCGGGGATTGGCTTCTTGGGCGCGTGTCAGATAGGTTTGCGACACGGCCACCAGGGCATCGGCAGCGGCATAGGCAGCGTTGGCGCGTGAGGCAAACGGCAGCAGGTTGTGTGGGATTTTTTTCAGCGCGGGGATAACCGATGAAAACGATTCCGGCCAAACGTCCTGCACATCGATAATCAGTTTGTAGCCCAAACGCGCTTTGTGCCTGCCCAGAAGGATATTGGTGGCAATCAGCGGGTAGGCGGAATACACAATATCCTGCCTGCCGGGCCGGCATTGCCCGAGCCATTGCTCAAAGTGTTTCACGAACACGCGGTGGCTCTGCACGCGCGCAAGCGACACGTTTTGAGTGTAGCCGCTTTCATTCAGCAGCAGCACGTTCAGACGGCCTGTTGAGGCATTTGCGGCATCTTCCGGCCGTCTGAAAGATTTGTCGTAATGCCTGAAGTTGCTGGTAATCAGCAACACATCGTGTTCTTGCGACAACAGTTCGGCAAGATACCAGAAACGGTTGAAGTGCGGCTCGGAGGGCAGGGAGCAATAGGGGGCGACAATGGTAATGTTCATGATTCTGCCTCACATACGGTAGGCCGCCATCGTGGCGCGGTAGATTTCTTCATCGGAACACAGGGCTTCAACGTGCTGTCTGAGGGCTTTGCCCATGCGTGTGCGCAAGGCTGGGTCGCAAACCAGTTTTTCTACGGCATCGGCAAATTTTTCCTGGTCGCGCAAGGGGGTGCAGAAACCGGTTTCGCCATGAATAATCATCTCGGGAATGCCGATAACGCCATAGCTGACTACGGCGGTTTCGTATATGCCGGCTTCTAAAATATTGTTGCCGACACCGGCGCCGTGATCGCCTTCGCAGTTGAGTGTATTGAGCAAAATGTCGATTTCTTGAAAATAGGCGTTTAAGTCGCGTATGCCGCCGAGAAAGGCAATTTTGTCGGCAATGCCCAAATCTTGAGCCTGCTGTTTCAGCCGGCCTTCTTCTTCGCCGATTCCGGCGATGTGCAGGCGCACGTTCAACCCCCTGTCGGTTAGGATTTTGAATACATCGAGCGTCAAATCCACTGCGCGCACTTTGTCCAAGCGCGAGAGCGTGCCGAGCACCACTTGGCTGCGTTCGGTTTTCTGCGGGCTGCCGTTTGGTTTGGGCAGGGCGTTGTAGGTGTAGCTGATGCGCGAAGCGGGAAAGCCGTGGCGGATGAGCTTGGCCTGCTCGTGTTTGCAGTTGCCGATGATATAAACGCCGAGCGTGTCGAACAGCTTGGCAATTTTCGGGTAGGTTTCGGGGTCAAGGCCGCGGGCGTGGTAGAACACTTTGGTTTTCGGTGATGCCAGTTTGGCGGCAGCGGCACAGGCGGGAACAATCCGCGCCATTTGGCAGTGTACGATATCGGGTTTTTCCTGCGCCAGCAGTTTGGTATAGGCCAGTGCGGCTTTCAGATAACTGGTTTTTCCGCTTTGGTAGAAATCGATAGGGCGCCAGGAAATCCCCAAATCTTTAGTATCCTGCACCAGGGGGCCGTCTGAAGAGGCCAGAATAACATGGTGGCCGTGTTGGTGGAGCAGGCGGGCCAAACGGAAGGTGGCGTTTTCTGTGCCGCCCAAACCGCTCATGGAAGAGGTTAGAATGATTTTCATCGGTTGTTCTCCATTTGGTAGGCTTTCATGGTGGTGCGGTAGATTTCTTCATCGGAACACAGTGATGTGACACGCTGGTGCAGCGCTTTGCCCATGCGGGTGCGTAAATACGGGTTGTAAACCAGCGTTTCTACCGCTTCAACGAAAGCGGCACTGTCGCCGGTGGCAATGCAGTAGCCGTTTTCTCCGTTGGTCACGATTTCCGACACGCCCGACATATTGTAGGTTACAACCGGTGTGTTATAGAGTGCGGCCTCCAAAACATTGTTGCCCACGCCGGCACCGTAGTCGCCCTGAAAAAACGGTGTGCTGACCAAGATATCCACTTCTCTGAAAAAAGTGCCCAAATCATGAATGCCGCCGAGAAAGGTAACTTTGCCGGCAATGCCTAACCGGTGTGCTTGGGCTTTGAGGTTGCCGGCCTCTTCGCCGTTGCCGGCCACCAAGAGCCTGACGGGCAGGCTGCGTTCGTTTACCAGCGTTTTGAAAATATCCAACATCAGATGCACAGCACGGTGTTTGTCCAGGCGCGACAATGTGCCTAAAACCACATGGTCTTTAACGGTTTTCTCCGGCACCGATTCTACTTTGTGCAAAGCATTATAGGTGTAGGTGATGCGGTTTGCCGGAAAGCCGTAGCGGATGATTTTGTCGCGCTCGGTTTTGCAGTTGGCAATAATGTTGACTCCCAGCTTGTCGAACCATGAGGCAATTTTCGGATAAGTTTCCGCGCGCAGGCCGCGGGCGTGGTAAAACACCTTGGTTTCGGGTGAAACCAGTTTGGCGGCAATGGTGCAGGCCGGCACGATGCGCGCCATTTGGCAGTGTATGATGTCGGGTCGCTCGCGTTTGAGCATTTTGGCAAATGCCCACATGCTTTTCAGATGGCCGGTTTTTCCGCCGCTGTAAAAATCGATGGGATACCAGCCGATACCCAAATTGCGGGCCTGCTCTATCAAGGGGCCGTTTGAAGAAGCCAACACGACGGGGTGGCCGTATCGGCGCAGCAGCCGGCCTAAGCGGAAAGTGGCGTTTTCGGTGCCGCCCAAACCGCTCATCGAAGTGGCTAAAACGATTTTTTCCATGTTATTGCCTGTTTGCTGCGCTGTAGGGTCGGTATCGGTATGGTGGGGCATGGGCGGGGGTAAAACGGTAAACGGTATCAATCAAAATCAAAATGCAGGGCAGCCAGATAAAAGGCAGGCGCAGAATCGAAGAGGGGATAAAGCCGCCAACTAAAAAAACTACCATGCAGAACAAGCCGAAAAAGCGTTGTCTGTTATCCAAGCGGACGGAAACCAGCGCTGCCGTATAGGCCGCCACATATCCGGCAAACCCTAACAGCGATATGACGCCGAAACCCAGATAAAGCTCGATAATGAAACTGTGGGGGTTGTTGAACCCCAAACTGCCGCTGAGATGGCCGCCGAAATATTCCTGGAAGTTTTTGGGGCCGTAGCCGGTGATCAGCAAAGGCGGGTGGTTCCAGAAATAGTGGTAAATTTCCTGCCGGTAGGATACAGAGTTGTCGCTTTCCAAATCAAATAAAAACAAATAAAGGCGTGAGGAAATGTTTTCTAAAAACGGATTGCCGTAAAGCGAGAGCAGAAATTCTTTAATCCATTCGGTAGGAACGGAATACAGGCCGACAGCCGCCAGAAAAACGGCAATAAACGTTATCAAGGCATTGCCGCGATACATCAGGTTGCCCAAAAACAGCAGCAGATAAAGCATGGTGGCCGTGCGCGAGGCGCTGATGATGATGATAAAGCCCAGCAACAGAAACAGCAGCCAACCAGTAAGCGTGTCTTTGGAAGAGCGGCTTTGCAGGTTGAAAAAAAACAGCACGGCAGGGGCAAAACACAACGCGGTGGTGCCCAAGTTGTTGGGGTTGAAAAACAAACCTTTGATAACGCCCGATTCCAGCGCGATAACTTCATCGCCCTTCACCAGCGGTATGCCCGCAAGCAGTTCAAACACGGGCGGCACAGAGATAAACAAAGTCATCACCAAAATCAGCCTGCGTATGAATTGCAGCCTGTTTGGGTGGTGCAGCAAAATGGATTGCAGCAGATAGAAAAAGCAGGGAACCGTTATAAAAAACGTTAAATCTGCATAGTTGGAAGCGGTAAGCGATGAGATAAAAAAGTGTATCGAAGCCCATCCGGCCATGACGGCCAGGCTCAAGAGTGTGAAAGCAATGGTACTGTTGAAGCGTTTGTTTTCAAAAAATGCAATCATCAGCGTGGAAAGCACAAACACCATCGACAACGGGTTGTCTATGCGCGGAACGCCCGCCAAAAACGACAGCATGGGCCCTGCCATATAGGCGCAAAGCATGCCGTATATCATAAAAATATAAAGATTCTGGCTTTTGATTTTCATATCGGCCGTCTGCCTAAACTGGGGTTGCCGGTAAGATTCGGCGGTATTCTTCGGTAATTTGCGATACCACGCTCTTTTCGCTGAATTCTTTCAGGCAGTTGTTCCGAAGCGTTGCCGCATCGTAGCGGCTGCGGTTTTCATAGATATCGATTAAAGCCTGAGTGAGCGCCTGCACATTTTCTTTGGGCACCAGCAGGCCGTTTTCAGGGGTAACGATGGATTCGGGGCCGCCGCAGCGGGTGGCAACCACCGGCAAACCCTGTGAGAGTGCCTCAATATAAACCACGCCGAACGTTTCATTGCGGCTGGCCAGCACGAAAGCGTCAGAGCGGCGCATCAAATCCAACACTTCATCATATTTCAGTGCGCCGAGAAAAGTAACGGCATTTCGCAGGCCGAGCTTTTCGGACAAGGCGTGCAATTCTGCATCGGCCATACCCGTGCCGCCGATTTGCAGTTTGAGGCCGGGGTGTGTTTTCAGGGCTTGGGCAAAAGCCGGCAGCAGAATATCGAAGCCTTTATTGAAATTCAGGTGGGCAACCGAGCAGAAAGTAAAATGGTTGCCGCGCGGTTTTTCGGCGGGGTTAAAAGGCGCGGCAGCCTTGGCCGACAGCATATTGGGAATATATTTCCAATCCAAACCCCGGTATTCGGTGCGCAGCAGTCCGCAAAAGTGTTTGCTGACCGCGATGCGGCCGGCACAGGCGGCAGCAGAGCGGTGCATGGCGGCCCATTGCCAATCGTGAATCAGTTTTCGCGCATAAGTCGAGCTGTGTTCGGTTATCACAAAAGGAATGCCGGTTTCACTGTGGATTTCATAAGCCAATATGCCGCCGAAGTTCATGGCGTGGGCGTGGATAATGTCCGGCTGCCCATGCTCGCGCACATAACGCTCAAACAGTTTTTTGCCTGCCTTAACCCAGCGGGCACGATCCGGCGGCAGGCGCGGAAAGAAATACATACTTTTATACACATAAGTCGGTATTGCTTCTTCAATATAACTGCGTATACCGTAGCCGCCGGTCAAGATGGTTTTGGTGCGGCGCAGCGAACGGAAAAGCGGCGCGATAACGCCCACCTGCAAACCGGAACGCTGCAAAGCCTGCGCCTGCTGGCGGAAAAAAATACCGTCAACATCTTCAGCGGTGGCAGGATACCAGGAAGGTATGATTAAAACGTGCATAGGGCGTTACCTTGTTATTGTTCCAGTGTGTTTGCAGCTATTTTTTCAGACGGCCTTTCACCTTCGCTGCCAAAGAGCCGATGGCGGCACGGTGTTTCCGATATAGGGCGGTCAATGCAGCCAGCCAGAGCAGGGCAAAAATATAATAATTGCTGCTGTTGCCGCTGTAAGTGTAGGCCAGGCACACGGCCAAACAGGCCGACACGGTGCCGTAGATTCCGGCGCGCGGCAGCGGCAGCCACAGCCGTGCCGAAGCCTCGCTTTTCAACACCGAAAACACCCAAAAAGCCACAGCGGTAGATATGGCCGCACCTTTGGCACCCAGCGCAGGTGCCAACACATATAAAAGCGCGGCATTTACCAGCAGGGCGGTGAGCGAAAACACCGTAACCAACCAAGTTTTTCTGCTCACGTTGATGCCGATGCCGGTTACTTCGGTTAAGGTGTAAAGCAGCGGAAACAGCATACTCGAGAGCAGGATAAACTGCACGGGTGCGTATTTCTCGGGCAATACCCAAGTAACCAGCGGCGAAAAAATCCCCACGATGCAGATGAGCGCGGCCACCAAATCGGCCATGGTGGCGGCAATGCCGCCTATTTTATCCAAGTGGGTGTTTTCGTTCACCCATCTGAACACCATCGGCGCCCAAATCACTGAAAAAATATTCTGAACAATCAGCGCCGCCGCGCCGAAACTCACCGCCATCGAATAGATGCCCAATTCCGATAATCCGGCCAATTCTTTCAGCAGAAAGCGGTCTATCGAAGTGAAGCCCCAATAGGCCAACCCGCCCAAAGCCAGAGGCACACCGTAACGGAGGCTTTCTTTCAATTGCTGCGTGGAAAACGGCGCGGCGGCGGCGGCCTTCAACTCGCGGCGCGTCTGCCAAAGCAGCACAACGATGGTAACGGCCTGAGCCAAAACATAGGCCAGTATCAGCGTGAAGGTGCCGGTGGGCAGGCCGGCGGCCACATAAACCAGCACCAACACCAAAATCAACACTTTGGGCGAGAGCTGGCCGAGCGAAAAAGCGAAAGCCTTATCCTGCATCCGCAAAATCAGCAGCAGATAACGCGAAAACACCGTGCCGGCCAAAAACATCAAACACAGCAGCCCTAAAGTGCCATCGCTGATTGCCAATATTATTTCAGACGGCCATGCCGTGCGTTGCCATGCCAAACCGCCGCACACTGTCAAAGTGATGAGCAGCGGCAGCGAAAGAATGGCTTTAAGCAGGGCGGCCTTATCGGCGGCAGCGTGGTATTCGCGCACATACGATTGGTCCAAGCCCAAGCCGGCCAATGTCAGCATCAGCGAGGCAACAGTTTGCAGCAGCACTGTGCGGCCGATGTCTTCGGCGGGGTAATACCAGGAAATCAGCGGCAGCGAAACGATGCCGACAGCGGCTCCGCCGAGTGGCCCCAGCGCATAGCCCAGTAATGTTCGTGCATTCATCAAAAATCCTGATGATTGTAAACTGCCGTTTGCACGGCAGCACCTGTTTTACCGCCGGTTTCAAGCCGGTTTGCGTATTTTATCAGGCCGTCTGAATATACCGTGCGGCCTGAAACCTGTCTGTAACGCGTGCGGCCGTCTGAAACGGCTTCGCAGGGGCTTGTGGAAGTTTTTATAACAACCGTGCTTGCTTTTTTAAGGCTTTCAGACGGCCTGCAGGATTGGTTTGCGCATTACGGCGGTTGTTGAAAGCAAAGCTGTCCTCATGGGTTTGCAGGCCGTCTGAAACCGTCAAACGGCGGCTTTGAGTGCTTCGGCCACCCGGCGCACCTGCGCTTCGGTCAGATAGGGGTGCATGGGCAGGCTCATCACTTCTGCGGCGGCTTGGTCGCCCACGGGCAGCACGGCATCATCATCGGCCACTGCGGGCTGTTTGTTGAGCGGAATCGGATAATGCACGGCGGTGGGTATGCCTGCTGCCTGCAAGGCCGTCTGAACGGCATCGCGGTTTTTCACGCGCACGGTGTATTGCGCGTAGGCACTTTGGTTGTGGGCTTCGATAAACGGCGCGGCAATGCCGGCTTCGGCAAGGGCGGCAGCATACCAGGCGGCAGCCTGCCGGCGTAGCTGCATTTCTTCTTCGAGTATGGCCAGCTTGGGTAGCAGAACGGCGGCCTGCAAGGTGTCGAGACGGCTGTTTACGCCGACGCGGATATGGTGGTAGCGGCGGTCTTGGCCGTGGCGGGCAATCTGGCGGATAACGGTTGCCAGCCCTTCATCGTTGGTAAACACCGCGCCGCCGTCGCCGTAGCAGCCCAGCGGTTTGCTGGGGAAAAAGCTGGTGCAGGCGATGGTGGTGAGGTTGCAGGATCTGCGCCCTTTATAGCTTGCGCCGAAACTCTGTGCCGCGTCTTCAATCACGGGCAGGCCGTGCCGGGCGGCGATTTCGTTGATGGTGTCGAAGTCGGCGCATTGGCCGTAGAGCGAAACGGGGATAATGGCACGGGTGTGCGGGGTAACGGCGGCTTCGATTTTGGCGGGGTCGATGTTGTAGGTGTCTGCATCGATATCCACATAAACCGGTTTTGCGCCCAGCAGTGCCACGGTTTCGGCGGTGGCGATGTAGGTGAAGCCGGGGGTGATGACTTCGTCGCCCGCACCCACGCCCAGCGCCATCAGCGCGATTTGCAGCGCATCGGTGCCGTTGGCGGTGCTGATGCAGTATTTCGCGCCGCAATAGGCGGCCAGCTTTTCTTCGAGTTCGGCCACTTCGGGGCCGAGGATATATTGGCCGTGGGCCAGCACTTTTTGAATATTGGCATCGATTTGCGGCTTGATGCGCGCCTGTTGCGCGGCAAGGTCGATAAACTGCATGGTGTTTTCTTTCGCGTGTTGGAATCCGGGTTATTCTGATTTGCTCAAGCGGCCGTCTGAAAGGGTATAAACGGCACCGGTGTGGGGGCAGACGGCGCGGCCGCTGCCGTTTACGGGCAGGTTGAGCCGCTCGCCGTATTCGCTCATCCAGCCGGTTTGGCGGGCGGGCACGCCCATCATCAGCGCATAATCGGGCACATCCCGGTTTACCACCGCGCCTGCGCCGATAAAGGCAAAGCGGCCGATGGTAACGCCGCACACAACGGTGCAGTTGGCGCCCAGGGTTGCGCCTTTTTTCACCAGGGTGTCGCGGTATTCGCTTTTGCGCTCGATCAGCGAGCGCGGGTTATAGACATTGGTAAACACCATGCTGGGGCCGCAGAACACGCCTTCTTCGAGATAAACATTGTCGTAAACCGAAACATTGTTTTGGATTTTGCAGTTGTCGCCGATTTTCACGCGGTTGCCCACAAACACGTTTTGCCCGAGCGAGCAGTTTTGGCCGATTTCGGCGCCGCCGCAGATGTGCACGAAATGCCAGATGCGGCAGCCTGCGCCGATTTTTGCGCCTTCATCGATGATGGCGCTGGGGTGTGCGGTGTAGTGGCTCATTTCAATAACTCCTGTAGCGCGGCTTCTCCCTGAAGCTGCGCGGTGGTCCATTTGCCGCCGTAGATGTGCAGCACGTTGCCCACGCGCTCGAATGCCCATTCGCGGGTGGCATTGCTGGGGTCGGCGGCACTTTTAATCAGCGGGCGCACGCCCGAAAAGCTGCCGCTGATGTCGTTTGCGGTGAGTTTTTCGCTGTGGTAGGCGTTGTAGGCGGCCAAAAGGTAGGCGGTTTCGGTTTCAGACGGCCTTTGCGCATCAGGGTGGCTTTGGCGCACTTCGGTGGTGCCGATAAGCGTTTTGCCTTGATAGGGCAGCACAAAGAAAATCCGTTTTTCCTGCGGCACCGGCAGCATCAGCGCCTGCGGTTGGAAGCGGTCGATAAAGATGTGGCTGCCGCGCACCCAGTCGATAGCGTAGGCGGGGGTGCCGCCCTGAAGGCTGCGCAGCGCCATCGCCCACGGGCCGGCGGCGTTGGCGATGCGTTCAAATTCTGCCAGTTGGCCGAAACTTTCGATTTTGTGGTGCTCGGCCACGCTCACGCCCAGGCGGCGGCATTGCTCCACCACCCGCTGCCCCAGCGCGTAATCGTCCATTTGTGCATCGTAAAACGAAAATGCGCCTTTGAGGCCGTCTGAAAGCAGGGTAGGGCAGCGCGCCAGTGTTTCGGCTTTGCCGAGCCATGCGCTGTACGGAAAGCCGCTGCCGGCGGCCAAAAAGTCGTAAAGCCGGGTGCCGATGCCGACCTGCCACTTGGGGCGGCCGCGCCGGGCATAAATGGGAAACAGCAATTCCAGCGGCCTGCATAAATCGGGGGCGTGTTTCAGCCAGAAACGGCGCGCGTGCAGGGCTTTTTTCACCAGCGCAAACTGGCCGGTTTCCAGGTAGCGCAGGCCGCCGTGGAGCAGCTTGGAAGACGAGCGGCTGGTGTGCGCCATTGCGGTGTCCTGCTCAAAGAGCGTAACGCTGTGGCCTTGTTTGGCGGCCGCCCAGGCGGTGCACGCGCCGATGATGCCTGCGCCGGCTACGGCGATTTTCATATCCGGACGGCCTTGTCAGTAAACCAAAGGCAGCGACACGGTTTTGTTGTCGCGGGCGGAAAGGTAAGCTGCGATTAAGAGTTCCAGCGATTTCAAACCTTCGCGGCCGTCTGTAACCGGCTCGGCTTTGCCCCGCATCACGTCGATAACGTTTTTGTAGTAGAGCGGGTGGCCGAAGCCGTAAACCGAAGTGGTTTCGTAGTTGGCGGTTTTTACCTGCTCATCGTAGCCGCGCGTGTCGGCAAAGTTCCATTCTTGGATTTCGTTAACCGCCACGCCGCCGATGCGCACGGTGCCGGTTTCGCCCAAAATGGTAATCGAGCCTTCGAGGTTTTTGGGGTAGGTGCACATGGTAACGGCCATCGAGCCGAGCGCGCCGTTGCGCCAGCGGATGTTGACCACGCCGGTGTCTTCGGTTTCGATGTCGCGGTGGGTGGAAATCATCGCCTGCACGTCTTGAACCGGGCCGATGAGCCATTCCATCAGATCGACATAATGGCTGGCCTGGTTCATAAATGCGCCGCCGTCAAATTCCCAAGTGCCGCGCCAGCCGCCGCCCTGGTCGTAATATTCCTGCGGGCGCGTCCAAAACACATTCAGGTGCACCATGCAGATTTTGCCGAAGCGTTTTTCTTCTACGGCGCGTTTGAGCAGTTGCAAAGTGGCGTTGAGGCGGTTTTGTTTTACCACAAACAGCCGTTTGCCTGCTTTGTCGGCTGCTTTCACCATGCGCTCGCCATCGTGAAGGCGGGTGGCCATCGGTTTTTCGGTAACCACATGGAAACCGGCTTCCAGAGCCTGTACGGCCTGTTCGGGGTGCTGGCCGGAGGGGGTGGTGAGCACGATGATGTCGGCATCGGTGGCGGCCAGCATTTCGGTGTAGGAGGCGTAGCCTTTGGCGCCGGTGCGCGATATGGCTTTTTGCAGGTTTTCAGGGTCGGTGTCGCACACGGCCACCACTTCGCAATCGTCTTTCAGGGTTTCGAACGAGCCGAAATGGTTGTTGGAAATGCGGCCGCAGCCGGCCAGCGCAAATTTGATTTTTCGGTTTTTGATGGTTTCGTACATCGGGCTTAATCCTGTGTTCATCCTGTTTGGCGTGAATCCGCTTGACTGCCGTTATGGCGTCGCTGTGCTTTGGCTCGGGGAGCGCGGTTTTTTAACTGTTTGGGCGGCAACAGCGCCGGCTTCCTATTGTTTGGGCTGTTTGTATCTGATTCAGACTGTTTTTTGCCTGCTGCCTACGCCGAAAATAGGGGGAATGAAGTGAATCCACTATAGGAGGCCGTCTGAAAAATGAATGGAACCATAAAATGATGCTGTTCAAAACAAGCCTTTTCAGACGGCCTCTCTCCGGGTTTATGCTTTCACAACATTGGCGGCTTTGCCCTGGTATTTGCCGCGGGTGTCGATAATCAGCTTGGCGTGCTGTTTGAGCAGGGCATAGTCGAATTTGTCGTGGTCGGTGGCCAACACTACGCAGTCGAATTTTGCGATGTTTTCAGCTGTTAAGGGCTCGCTTTTCAGGTCGAATGTGTGTTCGCGCATTTTGGGGAACACGGGCACGTGTGGGTCGCTGTACGACACTTCCGCGCCCAAGCCGCGCAAAAGTTCCATCACTTCGACCGAGGGGCTCTCGCGCATATCGTCTACGTTTTTCTTGTAGGCGATGCCCAAAACCAGAATTTTGCTGCCTTTGATGGAGCGGTTGTGGTCGTTGAGCGCGAGCGCGGTTTTGTTGACTACATATTCGGGCATGCCCGAGTTTACTTCGCCGGCCAATTCGATGAAACGGGTGTTGACGCCGTATTCGCGCGCTTTCCAGGTTAAATAGAAGGGGTCGATGGGAATGCAGTGACCGCCCAAGCCGGGGCCGGGGTAGTAGGCTACGAAGCCGAACGGTTTGGTGGCGGCGGCGGCAATCACTTCGTGAATGTCGATATCCATTTTGTCGGCCACGATTTTCATCTCGTTCACCAGGCCGATATTGACGGCGCGGTGGATGTTTTCCAGCAGCTTGGTCAGCTCGGCTGCTTTGGTGGAGCTTACCGGCACCACTTTGTCGATGGCCGGTTGGTAAAGCGCGATGCCCACTTCCAAGCAGGCAGGGGTGTGGCCGCCGATCACTTTCGGAATGGTGCGGGTTTCAAAATCGGGGTTGCCCGGATCTTCGCGCTCGGGCGAATACACCAAGAATACGTTTTCGCCCACTTTCAGGCCGCCTTCTTCCACGCGCGGCAACAACTCTTCTTCGGTGGTGCCCGGGTAGGTGGTGGATTCCAGCGACAACACCTGGCCGGCGCGCAGATAAGGTTTTACGGCATCGGTGGTGTCGATAACAAAGCTCATATCCGGCTCGCGGTATTTGTTGAGCGGGGTGGGCACGCACAGAATCACCGCTTCCACTTCGCCGATGCGCGAGAAATCGGTGGTGGCTTCAAACAGGCTGCCGGCGGCAGCGGCGATTTTGCCGGCGGGAATATGCTCGATATAGCTCTCGCCGTTGTTGAGTTTGCGCACTTTTTCGCCGTCTATGTCGAAGCCCAACACTTGATAGCCGATGTCCACATAACGCAGCATCAGCGGCAGGCCGACATAACCCAAGCCGACAATGCCGATTTTGGCTGATTTGTCGGCAAATTTCTCTATGGTGGTATTTTTCATGGAAGATTCTCTGAGTAAATGGACAGGGAAAGAAAGATTTTACAAAAGAAAGATTTTACAAATGCATATTATTATGACTGTTTACAGCGGCGGCGGTTTCGTTAGAGTACGGGTGCAGGGCGGGATTTACACAAAACCAACAAAACAGGAGGGGCGGGTGCATGGGGC
>NZ_JADGLG010000227.1:0-260 GCF_015235335.1 Neisseria sp. 19428wB4_WF04 | reverse complement strand
ATGCCGGTTTGAAACGGCATATCCGTGCGGCTTGCCGGCAACACAAAGGACGCTGCGGCTGCCGCAGGATAACGGCGGCAATCCGCTATGCAGGGATGTTGGCCAACCACAAGACAATCAGCCGTCTTAAGGTGGTGTCGGGCCGGGATGGCAGCACGGTGGAGTCAATGCCGTCCATCGCCCGTTCGAAAGAGGCCGGCAACGTTGCGCCGCTATCCTGCAACGCCGTTTCAAGGCGGAAAAGCCAAATGGGAAACGGG
>NZ_JADGLG010000226.1:0-268 GCF_015235335.1 Neisseria sp. 19428wB4_WF04 | reverse complement strand
GCGCATCGGTTTTGCCGCTGATGGTCGGGGTGTTGTCGCTGCTGTTGTCCGGCGCGTCTACGCTGATCATCGGGGCGGTGGTGTCGACCGAGCCGTTGTCTTTGGCTCTGCCTTCGTTGCCGGCGGGGTCTTTCACCGAAGCTTCGGCGGTGTAGCCGCCGTCGGGCAGGGCTTTGGGCACGTCTACGCTGTAGCTGCCGTCTGCCTTGACGGTGGTGGTAACGGTTTGGCTTTGGCCGTCCGAACCGGTTACCACTACGGTTACCAC
>NZ_JADGLG010000225.1:0-268 GCF_015235335.1 Neisseria sp. 19428wB4_WF04 | reverse complement strand
GCAGCTTTGCGCGAATCTATCTGTTACTGCAACTATAATGGGGTTAAGCTGGAAAGGATTGAGTTCTGTGCCATACAGGA
Organism: Neisseria sp. 19428wB4_WF04; assembly: GCF_015235335.1. Taxonomy (NCBI): domain Bacteria; kingdom Pseudomonadati; phylum Pseudomonadota; class Betaproteobacteria; order Neisseriales; family Neisseriaceae; genus Neisseria; species Neisseria sp. 19428wB4_WF04. The sequence continues at coordinate 188 of NZ_JADGLG010000225.1, read as the reverse complement.
TTCAGGCTTTGGGAGTCGATTGATTAAGCTGTTCGGTTTTTTAGGGGTGAGTTCAGCTTGACCAAAGCCGTGCTGGCTTGGGTGTTGGATTTACTGAAAGGGTAAAGATGGCAGAGTTGGACTTAAGCCGGGATATTTATCGGGCGGCCTACACTATTGAAGACAGTGTGGATGTGGAAAGAAATTTA
>NZ_JADGLG010000224.1:0-277 GCF_015235335.1 Neisseria sp. 19428wB4_WF04 | reverse complement strand
TTCGGTATAGACTTTGTCGTCCCGTTTTAAGATGCCGAAAACAATGGTTTTGCCTCCCTCTCCCCCGCCCGCCCTCGGATGCGTTTGGAGCCGAAGTAGGATTCGTCCAGTTCGACCACACCGGCAGAGGGAGTTTGCCGTTCACATTCAGCAGCCATACGGCAACGCAGTTTGAGAAACAGATATTGGCACTTTGGGTACTGATGCCGGTGAGTCTGGCGGTATCGGAAGCGGTCAAATCAAGTGTGAAAAGGCGCAGGATTTGACGGAATTTTGA
>NZ_JADGLG010000223.1:0-285 GCF_015235335.1 Neisseria sp. 19428wB4_WF04 | reverse complement strand
CTGCCGGTGTGGTCGAACTGGACGAATCCTACTTCGGCTCCAAACGCATCCGAGGGCGGGCGGGGGAGAGGGAGGCAAAACCATTGTTTTCGGCATCTTAAAACGGGACGACAAAGTCTATACCGAAGCGGCTATCACGGCTTGGTTGATATGGGCTGTGAAAAGTACTTCAGGGTACATCATGGTGTAGACGAGTTCGCCCGGGGTGCGCAACACATTAACGGCATCGAATTGTTTTGGGGTTATGCCAAAAACCGCTTGGTTAAATTTAACGGTGTACCGAAA
>NZ_JADGLG010000222.1:0-293 GCF_015235335.1 Neisseria sp. 19428wB4_WF04 | reverse complement strand
CTGCGGCAGAAACGTAAAAAAGCAGGCAGTAGAATCTGCCTGTTTCTGTTTGCACCGGTAACAGCAGGTAATGCGGGTAGTGGTTTTGCGGGGGTGTGTATCCCGCAGAGACTTTGACGGTGCGGACGGCGGGGGCAGCTTCAATCAGTATCCGGTTTCCCCCGTGTTTTTCCCTATCGTTATCACTTTTTTGATACTCCAACACATGAAAAACACGACATAATGACCCGCAATCAGACAGGCACCGATGGCGCGCCATTCACAGTCTGCAACATGGTGCCACGCCTGGTTCG
>NZ_JADGLG010000221.1:0-306 GCF_015235335.1 Neisseria sp. 19428wB4_WF04 | reverse complement strand
CTTCCGGAGTTTTACCAAACGAAGGCCCGCCAAATTCAATGGCGTAACCAAAAACTTTGATTTGCACCTGAAGGAATGCGGATGGCGATGGAACCGAAACTCTGATGAACTGGGTCACCAACTTTGGAGGCTTTTAAAGTAAATTTATATAAAGCTGCTAGTCTAGAGCCATTATAAAAGTTAACAAAACGACATAACTCTTTTTGCCGGTGCGCCGAATCCTTAAACGGATGCTTGTCATGCCACATTTCCATTAAGGTACGGACAACCCGCCCGGCTTTACCATTGGTTTGCGGCCGGGCAACA